>CBDUXW010000001.1:0-24171 GCA_965371275.1 uncultured bacterium
CCCCGTGCCGCCGCCCGAGCAGGCTCCATGCCGCGAGGCCGGCGTGCTGGCTTCGCTGCCCGGGGTTGTCGGCACGATCCTCGCCACCGAGACCATCAAGCTGATCATCGGCACCGGATCGTCGCTGCTCGGTCGCCTGTTGCTCATCGACGTGCTGGAGAACTCGTTTCGCTCGGTCCGTGTGCGGCGAGACGCTGGCTGCGCGCTGTGCGGCGACGAGCCGTCGATCAAGAAACCTACCGCGGTTGCGGTTGCGGTGTGTCGTGACGACAGCGACTGAACGGGTTCGCGTTTCCGACGCGGTACGCGCTCGAGTCGAGGAGGAATGTCGCCGCAGCTACCCGGCCGAAGCCTGCGGGTTTCTCCTGGGTGAGGACAACGGCGCGGGCTGCTCGATCGACGAGGCGCGGCCGGCCGTCAATGGGGCCTCCCGTGATGACCGTTTTCACATCGATGCTCGGCAGGTGTTCGAGGCCATGCGCGGGGCGCGGCGCGACGGTAAGTTGCTGCTCGGCGTGTATCACTCGCACCCGGACGGCGTGCCCGAGCCCTCGAGCACGGACCGCAAAGACGTCTGGGGTCGCTGGCTCTATCTGATCGTCGCCTGCAGTGGCGGCGAGTTGACGGAATCGGCGTGCTGGCGCCTGGTGCGCGACCGCTTCGTGCCCGTGGCCATCGAACGGGACTCGGCGTGAACGCGGGGGCGATGACTTCGTGACCGATGCCGACCGGCCGCCGCCGTGGCCGTACGATCGCTGCCAGATCTGCGTGAGCCTTGGCGCGCCCGATCCGGCGGCGCTGGGCGCCAAGATGAGTGGCGTCGACGGCGCCGACTTGATCGAGGTGCGTCTCGACACCCTGGACGATCCACAGGCGCTCAGCGCCGACGATCTGCAGGGGATCGTGACCGCCAGTCCGGTACCTGTGGGATTCACGTTGCGGCCGCAGTGGCAGAACGGCGGCTATGTCGGCGATGAGGCCGAGCGGCGGGCATTGCTCGAGATAGCCGCTGCATCCGGGGCCGCGTTTGTTGATGTCGAGCTCGATGCCGGCTGGGTCGAAGACTTCCTTGCCGCGGCGAAGTGTCCTGTCGTCGTCTCGCACCATTGGGAGGATCGGCACCCCGCGGACCTGGATGTACGCATAGAGCAAGTGCGGAGGCTGCGACCGTCCGTCGCCAAGCTGGTCGGGACGGCAGAGTCGCCCGTCGAGGCGCTACCGCTGCTGCGTGCGGGCCGGGCGCTGGCGCAAGGGGGGCAACGGGCGACCTGCTTTTGCATGGGCGAGGGGGGGGCGGCGAGCCGCCTCCTGGCAGTCGGCGCCGCCGGCGCCATCATGTACGCCGCGCCGTCGTCCGCCGCCGCCGTGGCGCCCGGGCAGTGGACGGTCGACCGACTCGTCAACGAGCTCCGAGTGCCCGGATGGGGCACGGCGACCGGTTTCTGCGGCCTGGTCGGCCACCCGATTCAACACTCGCTGTCACCGGCGATTTTCAACGCTGTCTTTCAGGATCGCGGTGTCGACATGGCCTACGTGCCGCTTGCGGGAGCGAAGCTGGCGCCGGTCGTCGAGCTTGCTGAGCAAATCGCCATGCGCGGTTTGAGCGTGACGATGCCGTTCAAGGAAGAGATGGCGGGCCGTTGTGTCGAGCTCGATCCGCTTGCCGAGAAGATCGGCGCGGTCAACACGGTGGTGGCGACCGCCGCGGGCTGGGTGGGGTACAACACCGACGCCACTGCGATCATGGAGGCGACGGCAACGGTTGCCGAGGTGTCGGGGGCCTCTGTTGTTGCGCTTGTCGGCGCCGGCGGCGCGGCGCGCGCCGCGGCGGTGGCGTTTCGCCACGCGGGCGCCGAGGTGACGGTGTTCAATCGAACCGCCGAGCGTGCGGCCGCGGTGGCGCAGCTTGCCGGCGCCGCGTCGGCGCCGCTCGAGCAGCTCGCCGAGCGCACCTACGACATCGTCATTAATGCCACACCGGCCGGCATGCAGGGTGGTGGTGCCGCCGCGGAAACTCCGTTCCCCGTCGAGTGGCTCGAGGGTAAAGAGGTCGTGGTCGACATGGTGTACCGCCCGCGGCGCACGGTCTTGCTGCGAGAAGCCGCGGCACGGGGTTGCACGACCGTGGACGGGCTCGAGATGTTCGTTCGACAGGCCGCCGCCCAGTACCGACTTTTGACCGGAAACCCCTCCATCGAGCCGCTCGACGGATTGCGTGCCGCGGCGCTCGAAGCTTTACGAGAAAATCGCGGCTAGTCGCATGATGAGATCCCGCGACGGCACACTATGGATGTAGCGGGTTCTTTGGTCGACGGTGGCGCTCCCAATAAAGACGCCGACCCACGAGGAGAACGAAATGAGCGACGAGCAGGACAACTACGACGACGCGCCGGAGTCGGGGAGGGCCGACATCGACGATGTGTCCTCGTATGCCTACGGGGAGGAAGCTCCCAGCGGCGCCGGGGCTATCTTCGGCCCCTTCTTCAACGCCATTCTCGGTCCGGCTGATTGTTGGAGAGCCCTCGATGCGCGACCGTTGCTGGGTATCTGGATCGCGCTCTGGGTGGGCGCGTTTCAAACAGTTCTGGCAATCATCAATTTGCCGATCTCGCGACAGGCCATGATTGCCGTCGCCCGCTCATCCATGCAGGCGCAGGGTGAGGTGACCGCCGAGCAGTTGCAGCAAACGACGGGCATGATGACCATGATCGCCACCATCTCCGCCTACGCCGGGGTTCTGTTCATCCTGCTGATGATCGCCGTGGTGGCGCTGACGATCTGGCTGTTGGCGACGATGATGGGTGGCGAGGCGACGTTCGGCCGCAGCTTCGCGTTGGCGAGCGCCGCGGCGGTCATTAAGCCGCTGCTGTACAGCGTCTACGTAACCATCATTCTGCAAATCAATCCGCCCGAAATTCGTCGCGCCGAAGACATCCAGGAGATGACACCGACGCTCGGCCTCGACTTGCTGGTCTCACTGATTTGGGGGCCCGACACGCCCGCGTGGCTCAACGCCGTGTTCATGCGCGTCGATCTGTTCAGCCTCTGGTGGATGGTACTGATCGTGTCCGGGTCGATGGCGCTGCTGAAGCTGTCGAGGGGGAAGGGGATAACGCTGGGCGCCATCCTGTGGGCATTCGGCACGTTGTTCGCGATGCTCGGCGCGTTCTTCCAGGCCGGATAACCCGCCTGTTCGCTGCGCTGTCGGCGCGGCAACGTAAAGCCGCGGCGCCGATTGACCGTCGCGTCGCAACGTTGCTACCATCCTGCCTTCATCAACGGAGCGACCGCTATGCGCGACATCACCGCAATTCGGCACCGCCGTCTCGGCGCGCGCGCTCCGTCTATGCTGGCCCTCCACGCCTGGCGATATTGGTCCTGGACCTGGTAGGGGCCGGCTTCCGTTTTCTCTCTTTTCCCTGACAAACAAAACGACGGAGGCTGGGCCGTTGACAGAACGGTCAAGGCGCATGTGTGTGTTCCCGGATTTCGACGACTTCGCCGCCGCGGCGGAGCGGGGGAACTTCGTGCCCGTGTGCACCGAGCGCCTGGCCGACCTATTGACGCCGGTTGGTGCCTATCTGCGCATCGTCGGCCGCTGGCGACGCCCGTTCCTGCTGGAAAGCGCCGAGGGCGGTGAGCACATCGGTCGCTACTCGTTCTTGGGCGGCGATCCGTTTCTCGAGGTCGAGGGCGACGTCGACGAGTTGACCGCTTGTGAACCGGACGGTACCCGACGCCGGATCGACGGCGATCCCGTAGCGGCGCTGGCCGAATTGCAGCGCCGGTATCGCGCCGAGTCGGTCCCGGGAGCTCCGCCGTTTACCGGCGGCGCCGTGGGCTACATCGGTTACGACGCAGTCCGTTGGGTCGAACGAATCCCGGACGTCAATCCTTCCGATCCCGACATGCCGTGGGTAAACCTTGCCTACTACGACACGGTGCTGGCCTTCGACCACCTGCGACATCGCGTCGTTCTCGTGGCCAACGCCCGCATCGAGGCGGGCGCCGGCGAAACCGAGTTGCGCCACGCATACGAGCAGGCGATCGACCGGCTGGGGGAACTGTCGGCGGTGCTCGACAGCGAGCCGCGCGCCGCGGCGCCGCTCGATCGTATCCATGGCGATCGAACGACAATCGACCTCAAGGTCGGCGAGGAAGGTACCGAGAGCCTCGGACACGACGAATTCTGCAGGGCGGTGAGCGCCGCCCAGGAGCTCATCGCTGCCGGCGACGCGTTTCAGATCGTGCTGTCGCGGCGTCTCAGCCGCGCCACGACGGCGTCGCCGTTGAGCGTGTATCGGGCGTTGCGCGCCATCAATCCGTCACCGTACATGTTCCTGCTCGATACCGGAGACGCCCACGTCGTCGGCTCGTCGCCCGAGATGCTGGTGCGGGTCAGCGATGGCGTGGTGGAGAATCGGCCGATTGCCGGCACCCGGCCACGCGGCGCGAATGCCGCTGCTGACGAAGAGCTGGAAGCGCAGCTTCTCGCCGACGAAAAAGAGTGCGCCGAGCACCTGATGCTCGTCGACCTGGGACGCAACGACGTCGGCCGGGTGGCCGAGTACGGCACCGTCGAAGTGCCGGAATTCATGATCGTGGATCGCTACTCGCACGTCATGCACATCGTCTCCAGCGTCAAGGGGAGGCTGCGGTCGGAGCTCGGCCCATTCGAGGCACTGTTCGCGGCTTTTCCCGCGGGTACGGTGAGTGGTGCGCCGAAGATCCGCGCGATGGAAATCATCGACGACCTCGAGCCCGTGGCCCGCGGCGTGTACGCAGGGGCCATCTTGTACGCGGATTTCGCCGGCAATCTCGATTCGTGCATCGCCATCCGCACGATCGTGATGAAGGACGGACGTGCACAGGTGCAGGCCGGTGCCGGCATCGTCACCGACTCGGTGCCGACGCGCGAGTTCGACGAGACCAACCAGAAAGCGGCGGCGGCGCTGCAGGCCTTGGCCTGGGCGACCGAGGCCGAAGAGGCGCCCGCGGCGGCGCTCGACAACGTCGACAGCATGGTGTCGTCATGATCTTGGTCATCGACAACTACGACTCGTTCACGTTCAACCTCGTGCAGGCTTTCGGCGAGCTCGGCGTCGACGTCGAGGTCCGCCGCAACGACGAGGTCGACGTCGATGTCGTCGGCGAGCTGGCCCCCGGCGCAATCGTCATGTCGCCGGGTCCCGGACGCCCCGAGGACGCGGGTTGTTGCTGCGAGCTGGTCGAACGTCTAGCGCCAACGTTGCCGACGCTCGGGGTCTGTCTCGGGCATCAAGCGATCGCCAAGGCGCTCGGCGGCGTCGTGCAGCGGGCTCCGGTGGTGGTGCACGGCAAGACCGCCAAGGTGCATCACGACGGCGGCGGGTTGTTCGCCGGCCTGCCGGAGCCGTTCGAGGCGGCCCGCTACCACTCGCTGATCGTCGAGCGCGATCGGCTTCCCGAGCAGCTCGAGGTCACGGCCTGGACCGACGACGGCTTGGTGATGGGTGTCCGGCACCGTGAATGGCCATTGTACGGCGTGCAGTTTCATCCCGAATCGATCGCCACGCCCGACGGCCCGCAGCTGCTGCGCAACTTCTTGATCGCCGCGGGTGAGCTCGCCGCACCTGCTGCTCGAGCCGCCGGGGGAGGGGCGTAATCGCGATGCTGGGAACGGCCATCAACAACGCGGTGCGCGGTGTCGACCTGTCGCGCGATGAGGCGCGCGCGGCAATGCAAACGATCATGCGGGGCGACGCCACGCCGGCGCAGGTGGCCGGCTACCTCGTGGCGCTGCGCATGAAGGGTGAGACCGTCGACGAAATCACCGGCAGTGCGGAAGCCATGCGCTCCGCCGCCATTCGTGTCGACGTCGCCGCCGACGATCTCGTAGACACGGCAGGAACCGGCGGCGACGGTGCCGGAACGATCAACGTCTCGACTACCGCGGCGCTCGTAGCCGCCGGCGCCGGCGTGCGCATCGCCAAGCATGGCAACCGGGGCGTGTCGAGCGAGTGCGGCAGCGCCGACGTCCTCGAGGCTCTGGGCGTGACGTTGATCGATGATCCGCGGCGGCAGGCACGAATCCTCAACGACGTCGGGATCGCGTTTCTGTTCGCGCCGTTCCAGCATCCGGCGATGAAGCACGCCGTCGGGCCGCGCCAGGAGCTGGCGATCCGCACGATTTTCAACGTGCTCGGGCCGCTCACCAACCCGGCCGGGGCGCGCCGCCAGGTGGTCGGCGTGTACGACGGCGCACTGATCGAGACGCTGGCCCGGGTTCTGGGTGAGCTGGGTGCGATTCGAGCGCTGGTGGTTCACGGCGCCGGCGGGCTCGACGAGCTGTCGACACTCGGTCCCAGCCGCATCGCCGAGTGGGATGGGGAAGACGTCCGCACGTACGAGATCGACGCTGAAACTCTGGGCCTGGCGCGGGCGACGGCGGAGCAGATCGCGGGCGGCGCCGGCGAGGAAAATGCCGCCGCAGTACGCCGAATTCTCGATGGCGAGCCGGGACCGCACGCCGATATCGTGTTGCTCAACGCCGGCGCCGCGATCTATGCGGGCGGCTCCGCCGCCGACTTGGCAGAGGGGCTGGAAATGGCGCGGGTGTCGATTGACAGCGGCGCGGCGGGCGCGCGACTCGAACAGCTCGTCCGGGCGACCGGCGAGGTGGCACCATGAGTCGCTTGCGCCTGTCTGATCTCGTCGAGGCAGCGCGGCACACGACCACGCGGCAGCGGGCGCAGGTGTCGGAAGCCGCGTTGCGCAGCGACGCCGAAGCGTCGGGAGCGCACAATGGCGGTCCCGGCAGGTTCCAAGCTGCCCTGCGCCAGTCCGGTGTTTCGGTAATCGCCGAGGTGAAGGGCGCGAGCCCCTTGAGCGGCACGCTGCGCGATCCCTTCGAACCCCTGGAACTGGCGACGTGCTACGCGGACGGTGGCGCAGCGGCGATTTCCGTGCTGACGGAGGAGCATTTTTTCGCCGGCTCCATAGATCATCTGGAAGCGATCAGTGCCAGCGTGGTGCTACCCACTCTGCGTAAGGATTTCATCGTCGAGCTGTACCAGGTATTCCGCGCGGCGAGCGCCGGAGCATCGGCTGTGCTGCTGATCGCCGAGCTGCTCGACGGCGCGGCGCTGGCGGAGTTCGTCGAGGCGGCACATAGCGTCGGTCTCGATTCGTTGGTCGAGTTTCATCGTCCCGAACTGCTGATACCGGCGGTGCAATCGGGCAGCGGCTTGGTGGGCATCAATAATCGTAATCTCGATACCATGGAGATCGATGTCGAGCACGCGATCAAGTTGGCGGAGGAGCTGCCGAGAGACTTCGTGTCGGTGGCCGAGAGCGCCATCGCCGAGGCGGCCGACGTCGGCCGCGTCGCCGCGGCCCGATTCGACGCCATTCTCGTGGGCACGGCGCTGGTCACGGCCCCGGAGCCGGGCGACGTTCTGCGTGAGCTCGTCGATGCCGGTGCTGCTGCGGCCGAGGCCGGAGAGTCGAGTGAGTCATCGGAGCCGGACTTCCCTCTCGCCGGGGCACACTTGCTATGAGCGACCTGTACTGGAAGGTCTGCGGCATCACCAACGAGGCCGACGCCGACGCCGCAGTGGCCGCCGGCGCTGACGCTCTGGGCTTCGTGTTCTGGCCGCACAGTCCGCGGGCTATCGACCTCGATACCGCGTCGGACATCGTGGGTCAGGTCCCCGAGGAGGTGCAAAAAGTCGGAGTGTTTGTCGACGTGTCCATCGCGGAGCTGAACGCTGCCGCCGCCCGGGTTCCGCTCGACCTCGTGCAACTTTCCGGCAACGAGTCGCCCGCGGCTTGCGCCGCGCTCGCCCGGCCGGCGTGGAAAGCGTTGCGCCTGTCGGCCGCGACCTCGATGGAAGAGGCGGCCAAGCTGGCCTCGGCGTACGCCGACTGCACGTTGCTGGTGGACGCGTCGGTACCCGGCGAATACGGTGGCACGGGAGAGACATCCAACTGGCCGGTGGCGGCGGCGTTGGCGGCGTCGCACCGCGTCGTTTTGGCGGGGGGGCTCAACGCCGACAACCTGGCGGACGCCGTAGACAGCGTCAGGCCGTGGGGAATCGACGTTTCGTCCGGCGTCGAGAAGAGCCCGGGTCGCAAGGATCACGACGAGCTGCGCCGGTTTGCCGCGGCGCTGGAGCCCTACCGATGAGCGACTCGATCCGGCACGCATCTCTGCCTGATGAAGGCGGGCGCTTCGGCGAGTTCGGCGGTCGCTACGTCCCCGAGACGCTGATCCCGGCGCTGATGGAGCTCGAGGAAGCCCACGCCGAGGCGATGGGCGATCCCGAATTCATCGAGCGCTTGGACCTCTTGCTGCGCGACTATGCCGGGCGTCCGACGCCGTTGTTCGCGGCTTCGGGCCTCGCCGCGGAGCTCGGCGGCGCCGCGATTTGGCTGAAGCGCGAAGACCTTCTCCATACCGGGGCGCATAAGATCAACAACACGATCGGCCAGGCACTACTGGCGCAGCGCATGGGTAAGCAGCGTGTGATCGCTGAAACCGGCGCCGGCCAACACGGCGTCGCCAGCGCCACGGTTGCCGCGATGTTCGGCCTCGATTGCACGGTGTACATGGGCGAAGAGGACATGCGCCGCCAGCGTCTCAATGTGTTTCGCATGGAGCTGTTGGGGGCTCGTGTGATGCCGGTGTCCTCGGGCAGTCGTACGCTGAAGGATGCTACCAACGAGGCCATCCGTGACTGGGTAACGAACGTCGAATCGACCTTCTACATCCTTGGCTCGGTGGTCGGCCCGCACCCTTACCCGGCCCTGGTACGTGACTTTCAATCGGTCATCGGCCGTGAGGTCAAGGAGCAGTTGGCGGCCGCCGGTGAAACGCCGCCCACATTGCTCCTCGCCTGCGTCGGCGGGGGCAGCAACGCCATCGGACTGTTCGCCGAGTGGCTCGATGGCGACGTCCGCATGATGGGTGTGGAGGCCGCCGGGCATGGCGTCGACAGTGGCGAACACGCTGCCACCTTGTGCCGCGGCCGCGTCGGCGTGCTGCACGGAGCGAGCTCGTACTTGTTGCAGGATGCAGACGGGCAAGTGGCGCCGGCGCACTCGATTTCGGCGGGCCTCGACTATCCGGGCGTCGGGCCGCAGCACTCCTTCCTGAAGGACTCCGGCCGCGTCGAGTACACGGCGGTTACCGACCGACAGGCTGTCGAAGCGCTGCAGCGATTGTCACGCAGCGACGGGATTATCCCGGCGCTGGAGAGCGCGCACGCCATTGCCAAGCTCTACGAGATGGCCGACGCCGGCGAGCTCGGCAGCGACGACCGGGTCATCGTCTGTCTCTCGGGTCGCGGCGACAAAGACGTCGAGGCCATCGCCGAGTATCTCGAAACCCACCCCGACCAGGATCTGCGTCGATGAGCGGCCGGGCGATCGAACCGGGAGGCGCGCCGCGCATCGAGGCGGCGTTTGCCGCCGGTCGCGCGGCCGCTCGACCGCTCGTGATCCCGTTCATCACGGCCGGTTTTCCGGCTGCCGATGCCACCGGACCGATCGTCATGGCGATGGCCGCAGCCGGCGCCGACATCGTCGAGATCGGTATGCCCTTTTCCGACCCGTTGGCTGACGGCCCGACCATCCAGCGTTCCAGCGAGGTGGCGCTGCGCAATGGCACGACCGTGGCGGGAACACTCGGCGTCGTTGGCGACCTGCGCGCCCGCGGCTTGAGCACTCCCGTAGTGCTGATGGGATACTTGAATCCACTGCTTGCCTACGGCTTGGAGCGATTTCTAGCCGATGCCGTGGCAGCGGGGGTCGATGGGCTGATTGTCCCCGACCTGCCGCCCGACGAGGCGGCTGACTACCTGGAAGGCTGTCGGCAACATGGCTTGTCCGCGACGTTTCTGGTTGCCCCCAACGCTCCCGATGACCGCGTCGTGAAGGTCGACGAGGCGTCGACGCATTTCAATTACTGTGTGACCGTTACCGGGGTTACCGGGGCGCGTAGCGACGTCGAGGAGCGGACCATAGAATTCCTGCAACGCGTGCGACGGCTGGCGACCAAGCCGTTCGTGGTCGGCTTCGGCATCAAGCGGGGCACCCACGTTACGGCGTTGGGACCCCACGCCGACGGTATCGTGGTGGGCAGCGCCGTGATCGATGCGATCGAGGCGGAGGGTGACGATCCGGCCGGCGCGGCGGCGCGCGTACTCGCCCCGCTGTGTGCTGCGGCGGACGAGCTCGCGGCAGCGAACAACCCGGGCGAGGGAGTACAAACATGAGCGATCCGAAACGCCGTGCGCGGAGCACGATCGATGCGGCCCGCGTGGAAATCGACCGGATCGACCAGGAGGTTGTGCGTCTGCTGAGCGAGCGGGCGACGTGTGTGCAGCGCATCGGCGACGCTAAGCAGATTCTCGGCGATCCTGTTTATCAGCCGGATCGCGAGGAAAAGATCTTCGAGCGCGTGGTCGCCGCCAATGAGGGGCCCTTCGATGACGGCGCCATCCGGCGTCTCTTCGAGCGCATCCTCGATGAGGCGCGACGCCTCGAACGAACGGTTCACAAGACCGATGACAAGGGTTGACACGATAACGACAGCCCTCGTGCGGGGGCTGGGAGGAAACGGCATGGTCATTGTCATGAAACAGGGCGCCTCGGAGCCCCAGATCGAACACGTCATCCAACGGTTGACGGCGCTGGGCTTCGATGCCCACCGGTCCAGTGGATCCGAGCGTACGGTCGTTGGTGCGGTGGGCGGCAACGTCGAAGAGGTCGATCCTCGCGAGCTCGAGGTTCTCGAGGGCGTCAAGGAAGTCTTCCGTATCAGTAAGCCCTACAAGCTGGTGTCGCGCTCGTTTCGTCCCGAGAACACGACGATTCCGATCAACGGCGCGCGCATCGGCGACAACGCCGTAGTGGTGATGGCCGGCCCCTGCTCGATCGAAGGTGAAGAACAGATCCACCAGATCGCCGAGATCGTCGCCAAGGCCGGCGCCAAAGTGTTGCGCGGCGGCGCCTACAAGCCGCGGACCTCGCCGTACTCGTTCCAGGGGCTGGGCGGCGAAGGGCTCCGCTTCCTGCGAGAGGCCGCCGATGCGCATGGCATGAGCACGGTGTCGGAGGTCATGGACGCTTCGCAGGTCGAGTTGATGAGCGCCTACGTCGACATCTTCCAGGTCGGCGCCCGCAACATGCAGAACTTCTCGCTGCTCAAGGCTCTGGGAAAGGTCGACAAGCCGGTGCTGCTGAAGCGCGGGTTGTCGGCGACCGTCGAGGAAATGCTGATGTCGGCGGAGTACATTCTCGCCGGGGGCAACCACAATGTGATTTTCTGCGAGCGCGGTATCCGAACGTTCGAGAATGCCCTACGCAACACCTTCGATGTCTCGGCGATTCCGGTGGTGCAACAGGCGACACACCTGCCGATCATCGCCGATCCGAGCCACGCTACCGGCATTCGTGACAAGGTGGCGCCGGTGGCCCGCGCCGCCGTGGCGGCAGGCGCCGACGGGCTCATTATCGAGGTTCACCCTGACCCGGAGCAGGCCATGTCGGACGGCCCACAATCTTTGTATCCGGAGCAGTTCGAGGAGCTCATGGAGCAGCTCCGGCACATCGCGCCGGCGCTGGGGAGATCGATCGCCTAGCCGGTTGCTGAAGCGCTACCCGGTGCGCTGGGCAACTTGACCGACAAGCAGGACCTGGGTAGCCTCGCTCCGAGCCCCCCGTCGTCTCTTCCACTGCTTGCTGAACCCCTGATTGAACGATGCTGGCTACCGAACGACAGTCGATCGCCGAACGCTTCTCGGTTTCCGTAGCGCTGACCAACGTCGCGGTCGCGGTGGCTTTCGCGACGACGATTTTCATTGCCGGTCAGATTCGAATCCCGCTGCCGTTCACCCCGGTTCCGATTACCTTGCAGACGCTGGTCGTGTACCTGGGCGCCGCCTGGTTGGGCGCCGGCCGTGGCGCCGCGGGCCCGTTGCTGTTCGCCGTCGCGGCGGCGTCGGGATTGCCGGTGCTGTCCGGTTTCCAGGCGGGACTCACGGGGGCCACCGCCGGGTACATTCTCGGCTGGATGCTGGCCGCCTACCTGTTGGGCAAGACTCTCGGTGGCAAGCCGGCCTCGATGCCCAAGACAGTCCTGCTGATGGCGGGCGCCTCGTTGCTCGTCTACACGTGCGGAATGCTGCACTTGGCACTGCTGCTCGAGGTTCCGTTGCGGCAGGCCCTGTGGATGGGCTTTCTGCCGTTTCTCCCGGGTGACGCCATCAAGATCGGCATCGCGGCGACCGTCTATCATCGCCGGCCCAACCTGCTGTCGCAGCGTTGAAGCTTCACGAGTTTCAGTCCAAGGCGCTGTTGCGCCAATTCGGGATCCCCGTACCTGACAGCGCCGTCGCCGACAGCGCCGGCAACGCGGTCGTTGCCGCAGCAACGCTCGCCGCGCAGGGCTACGAGATCTTCGCGGTCAAGGCGCAGGTGCACGCCGGCGGCCGCGGCAAGGGTGGCGGCATCAAGATCGCCAAGACTCCCGAAGAAGCCGGAGAGCTGGCCGACGCGATGCTCGGTACCCGGCTCATCACACCGCAGACCGGCGCCGACGGCGTCGCCGTTCGCCGCGTGCTGATCGAAGGCGGGGTCGACATCGCCAACGAGCTGTATCTCGGCATCACGCTCGATCGCTCGCGCCGGTGCCCGGTGATCATCGCTTCGTCGGAGGGCGGAGTGGAGATCGAAGAGGTCGCCGCCCGCACGCCGGAAGCGATCCACAACGAGTGGATCAAGCCGGGCTGGGGGCTGCAGGCGTACGAGGCCTCGCGGCTGGCGTATCGCCTGAATCTGAGCGGAAAAACGCAGCGCGCCGCTGCGGCGATCGTCCGCAAGCTCGCCACGATGTTTTGTGATCTCGACGCTTCCCTGGTCGAGATCAACCCGCTGGTGGTGACGGGAGAGGGCGACGTCATTGCATTGGACGCCAAGATCACCATCGACGACAGTGCATTATTCCGGCGACCTGACCTCGAAAAATTGCGCGATCAGAGCGAGGAGGATGCGCTCGAGGTCGCCGCGGCCGAGCACACCCTCTCGTACATCGCGCTCGACGGAACGGTTGGTTGCATGGTCAACGGCGCCGGATTGGCGATGGCGACGATGGACGAAATCCTGCTGGCCGGCGGGACGCCGGCGAACTTTCTCGACGTCGGTGGTGGGGCGTCGGTCGACCGTGTGGCGGCAGCTTTCAAGATCCTGATGCAAGCGCCGGAGCTCAGCAGCGTGCTGATCAATATCTTCGGGGGCATCGTGCGCGGCGACAGGGTTGCCAAGGGCATCATCGAGGCGCTGGACCAGATAGAGGTCGATGTGCCGGTGGTCGTGCGCCTGCAGGGCACCAACGCCGCGGAGGGTCGCGCGCTGCTGAACGAATCTTCGCTGGAGTTCATCGTTGCCGAGACGCTCGACGAAGCGGCGCGCCAGGCGGTGGAGGCGGGACGATGAGCATTCTGGTTCACGCCGACAGCAAGGTTCTGGTGCAGGGCATCACGGGGACGGAAGGCTCGTTTCACGCCAAGCAGTGCATCGAGTACGGCACGCAGATCGTCGCTGGTGTCACGCCCGGCAAGGGCGGCCAGAAATTCGAGGATTCCGTGCCGGTGTTCGACACCGTCGAGACGGCGGTGCAAGAAACGGGCGCCGACGTGTCGCTGATCTTCGTGCCGCCGGCGTTCGCCGCCGACGCGGTGATGGAGGCGGCCGGCGCCGGCCTGCGATTGGCGATATGCATTACCGAGGGCATTCCGGCGCTCGACATGGTCGACACGGTCGCCTATTGCTGCGATCGGGGCACACGCCTGGTCGGGCCCAACTGCCCGGGCGTGATTTCGCCGGGGCAGTGCAAGGTCGGAATAATGCCCGGTTTCGTGCACCAAGAGGGTTCTGTGGGCGTGATCTCGCGCAGCGGCACGCTCACCTATGAGGCCGTGGACCAGTTGACGCGCGTCGGTTTGGGCCAGTCGACCTCCGTAGGAATCGGGGGCGATCCCGTTATCGGTACGACGTTCAAGGATTGCCTCGAGATGTTTGCCGAGGACGAGCAAACCAAGGGGGTCGTATTGATCGGCGAAATCGGCGGAACGGTGGAAGAAGAGGCGGCGGCCTATCTGGCCGACGACTATCCGTTGCCCGTCGTCGCATTCATCGCCGGGCGCACGGCGCCGCCGGGCAAGCGCATGGGTCACGCCGGTGCCATCATTGCCGGCGGCAAAGGCACCGCCGACGAGAAGATGAAAGTGCTCTCCGCGGCGGGAGCCACGGTGGTCGAGAGCCCGGCGGTAATCGGCACGACGATGCGCGACATTCTCGGCACCGGCGCGGGTTCGGATACCGGGTGAGCGACAGGGCGGGCGACCAGGGCCGTAACCGGCACTTCGACACCCGCGCCGTGCGCGCCGGCAAGGATATTGAGCTCGCTGCCGGCACTCCGACCTCCACGCCGATCTACGCGAGCTCGGCGTTCGAGCAGGACAGCGCCGATGCGGTCGACCAGGTCTTCGCGGGCGAGCGCAGCGGCTACGTGTATGGCCGCTACAACAACCCGACGGTAGATGTGCTCGAGGCGGCTATCGTCGAACTGGAGGGAGCCGAGAGTGCGGCGGCGTATTCGTCCGGCATGGCGGCTATCGGCGGAGCGTTTGCCGCCCTCGAACTGCCGCGAGGCGCCAAGATCCTGACGGCCCGCGACCTGTACGGCACGACGATCACCTGGCTGGAGCGAGAAGCCGAGCGTAACGACTGGCAGATTGTGTACGTCGACTTTGCCGACCGTTCGTTCACTTCGAAAGCGGTGCGCGACGAGGCGCCGGCGGCTGTGTATTGCGAGTCTTTGTCGAATCCGCTGACCCAACTCGTCGACCTCGGCTCGTTGGGCCCGGCGTGCCGTGACGCCCGCGTGCCGTTGATCGTCGACGCCACGTACACTCCGCCCTGCCTGTTGCGGCCCATTGAGCATGGGGTGACGCTGGTGGCACATTCGGCTACCAAGTTTCTCGGTGGTCACGGCGACGTCATCGCCGGAGTCCTGTCCGGCTCCGGTGAGCTCATCGAGGCTGCCAAAGCACGGCGCAAGCTCGACGGCACGATCACGGATCCGTTTACCGCCTGGTTGGTACTACGCGGCATACGCACGTTGTCGCTGCGTGTCGAGCGCCAGTGCACCAACGCGCAACAGGTCGCCGCGCATCTGCACACGCACCACACGGTCGAGCAGGTTCACTACCCGGGAGTCGGGCGCCGCGACAACCCGCGCGAGAAAAGCACGCTCGACCGCCTCTTTCCCCACGGCCACTACGGCTCCATGCTCGCCTTCGAAATCGCCGACGCAACCGGTGCCACGACGCGCCGTTTCCTCGACGCCCTCGAACTATGGCGGCCGGCGACGACACTCGGCGATTTGGAGAGCCTGGCGCTGATTCCGGCGATGACGTCGCATCGGCAGCTATCCGCTGAGCGCCGCAGCTACATGGGAATCACCGAGAGCTTGGTTCGTCTCTCCGTCGGCATCGAAAATGCCGACGACCTGATTGACGACCTGGACCGGGCGCTCGAAACCGCGGCCGGCGAACGCTAACCCGACCTTCGCGGCGGGCCGTCGCGCCCGCGCCCCGGTGACAAGCGCGAGCTGCACGGGCCGACGGGCAGCGGATGTCAGTGTGACTCGAGAGCTTGCTGGATCTCCGGGGCAGGCGGCCGCTGTTGCTTGTCGTCGTCCGCGATCACGCGGAGAAAGGCGTCTACGACTTCGGGGTCGAAGTGGCTGCCGCTGGATTCGATGATCGTTTCGATCACGGTCTCGACCGGGAATCCGTCGCGATAGGGGCGATCGGAAACCATCGCGTCGTAGACGTCGGCGACCGCGAAAATTCGGGCATAGAAATGGATCTTCTTCTGGGCCAAGCCGTCGGGATACCCTGTCCCGTCCCATTTTTCGTGGTGTTGTCGAACAATCGGGATGACGTCGGCGTATGCAGCGATCGGCTGCAGGATGTTGGCGCCGATTACGGGGTGCTCCTGCATGAGCTGGTATTCCTCCCGAGTGAGCTTGCCCGGTTTGTCGAGGATCACCGCCGGCACGCCGATCTTGCCGATATCGTGGAGCAAGCCGCCGCGGTGCAGGACGTCGATTTCCTCGGCGGCGAGCTTCAACTCGTCGCCGATCCGGATACCCATGCTGGTGACCCGCTCGGAGTGACCGGCGGTCCACGGTGACTTGGCATCAACAGCGCGGGCCAATGCCGTCAGCGTGCCCCAGTTGAGCGCGTCGAGCTCCTCCACGAGATGCGTGTTCGCCAGGGCTACGGCGACCTGATCGGTGAGCTGCCGAACCTGTTCGAGGTCGTCGTCGTGATGGGTCGGCGGCAAGATGAATCCGAGAGCGATAGCGCCCGACGCCTCGCCGCTGATGAACATCGGCAACACGACGAAGCTCTTGCAACCGGTGCGCGCCATCGGCGCCACGAACGACGGAATCCCTTCACCCGACTCGATCGTCGAATGCTCCGGGTAGCGGCTGAAGCGACGAAGGTCGGCTTGGCTGAAGAACGTCGTTTCGACCGAAGAGCGAAACTTGGCGCCTGGCGGAAGGGTGTACGTGCGCGGCACTTTTTGCTGGTCCGGAGACATCAGCGTCACGCTCACGGCGTCGCAGGGGACCAGGTCGGACATGCGAAACAGAACGGTCTCGACGATCTCTTCGATGTTGAGGCTCGACAAGATGGTGCGGTCGATGTCGGCGATGGCCGCCAGCGCCGTGAACTGTTTGTCGAGACGACTCGCCATGTGGTTGAACGAGTCGGCGAGCTCCTCGAACTCGTCGCCGCTGTCGATCTCGACGGTGACGTCGAATTCGCGCTCGGCGATGCGCCGCGTGCCTTCGTGGAGACGTTCGAGCGGCACCAAGCTGCGGCGGATCTGCTGGATGCTGAGCAACGCCACCAGCCACAGTGACAGCAAAATCACCATGGGGAAGGCGCGCCGGAAGGCATCCATCGGCGCCAGCAAGTCGGCCTTCTGTTCGCTCAAAACAATCGTCCACTGCGGAACGACGAATTGAAACGCGAGCGGCAAGGCCCAGCGGCTGGCGAGGTATTCGTCGCCCTCGATCTCCCATTCGAAGTTCCCGGAATTGCCGGCGGCGATCTCTGCTTGAACGGCCGGGGGCACGACGCCGTCTGCCGGGCGCGTGCAAAATAGAGTTTGGTTACGGTCGTCGAAAACGCAGAGTTCCATGTTGCGCGGCAACGTGTCGGCGCCGCCGGCCCAGACGTAGCGGGAATCGACGTGCCCGACGAGCAGCCGGCCGGGGTTGTCGGGGTCAGGCTGCTGAACGAGCACAATGAAGGGAGCTTCTCCCTCGCGGATCCGGGTCCACAGCACGGTGCCGCCGCCGGCAAGGTGGGCCACATCGGCGGCGCTGAATTCGGGAACCGGCGCCGCTTCCGCGCCCCTCAGCAGCATCGTCGCATCCCCTTCTACGGCCGCAACGCTCGTGAAGCGAACGGCCGTGACCCAGTCGAAGGTCGACGAGTCGGCCACCTCTTGTGTCTCCGCCTCCGTCGGGGGGAGCTCGCCAACGAGGCGCAACTCTGCTTCGAGCAACAGGAGACGCTCCGCGATGCCTTGCCCGGTTGCCCGCACCGCGGCGTCGAGCCGCTGCTCGCCGTGCTCGTACAGTTGGTCGCTGACGCGACTGAAGGAGTACACAGCGAGCACCGTGATCGGCAACAGGGCGCACACGATGAACAGCAAGAATATGCGGCGCGCGACCTTGCTGGTCAGCAGGTTCCAGCGCGCCGCCGATTGCGGTTTTGGCTGATCGACCTCCGGGTCGTCGTCGTGGTCGTGCATCAGAAGTCTTCGGCGAGCCCGATGTACATGCCGTTGTTGGCGCGCACGATGTCGTCGAGGCTGTCTTGGGCGGTAAACGCCAGGACCGTGTTGCCGTCTTTACCGGCGCTGTACAGGTCGAAGTCCGAGTTTACCGGCACCAGGAACCTGTCCTTGCGCCCGCCGCCGCCGCCTTTGCCGCCTTTGCCGCCGCCGGCGGCGACGATAATCGAATAGAAGTAGGCGTTGCCGTACGGATCCAGCATCGCGCCGCGACCGATCTCGCCCAGGTTGTTGGGATACCGTCCGTTGTCGAACCAGAAGAGGCCGATCTCCGAGCTCATCGCCGCGATGTCACCGATGGCGCGCGCCACCCGTGCGTTGTCGAGGGCTTCCATGTACTGCGGCAAGGCGATTGCCATGATGGTGCCCAGAATGGCGACGATAATCAAAATCTCGATCAGCGAGAAAGCCCGGCTCCACGAGCGTCGCATGTCGCCCAGCAACGGATTGCCGATCCGTGGCTCGAGGCGCGCACGTACGGAGGAGCGGCGGGCCTTCGAGATGATCATCGTTCGGGCGCGCCCATTCATGATTGGCTCTTTCTCAGCTTGAAGCCGTCGAGGCGGTCGCCGAGCCCGGCCAACCCTTCTTCGAGGCCGGTCATATGAGAGCCGATATCCGCCTCCGAATCGGAGCGCAGCGCCCGCCGCAGATGCTCGAACTGTTCTCGTGAATAGCGCTGCTCCTCGGCGATGCCGGAAACGCGCTGGCGCAGCGACACCAGCATGGCGTTGAGAGCTTCGGCTTCATTACCCAGCAGGTCGCGCTCGCGGATTCCGGCGAAAGGCACCAGGTTGCCGCTCTGGATCTCCTTGAAGACCATGCGGAAGCGGTACAGCGGGCCGGCGATACGATGTGACGTAAGAATCGAGTGCACTGCCAGCAATCCGAACGTGATCAGAATTGCCGGCCAGAAGCGCGTGTGCAGGGCGAGAAACTCGGTGGCGATGGCGGCCCGTGCTTCCGGCGACTCGGTGTCGCCGGTGAGCTGCAGCATCAGGGGCGTGAACAGCGCCGCCGCGAAGATCGTGGCGGCGGCGACGAAATACAGCAATGTAATGGCGAGCAGCCGCACCTGGAGCCGATCGATGAGAATTCGGCGACGCTTGTGCTTCTGCGGTGCCATCTAGCGCCGTGCCTTCCGCCAGGTCATGTTGGGTTGGTTCTTCAGCCTGACGCGCCCGTTGCCCGACGTGTCGTAGTACAAGGCCATGTGGTATTGCTGGCCGTCGCCGTCGACGTACTCGATTGTGTGCAGGAACCCGACCTCGTCCTGCAGCCGGACGACGGTGACGATGCGGTAGCGCTCCGGCCTGGCCTCCCCGGTACCGATCAGTAGTTGCACATCGGTCAACGTAAAAAAGCGGCCGGCGTAGTCCGGATCGGTCGTTCGCCAGGTGCCGATGAGTCCCGCCGGCATGGGGATAACCTCGCTGCCGTCGAGGAGACAGGCGCACGTCGTCAGGAGGCAAAGTGTGAGCACGATCGTTCGCCACCCCATCCCGCAACCTCTCTCCCTGCTGACCGAATGCACCAAACCCGTGTGTCGCCCTGCGCACGAATACCTACATGTGCGCACAGTCTGACGACCCGGAGGGACTGGATTCAATCCCTTTCGTCGGTTTCTACGATTGAATTGCCCACGCGCGACCCGCGAGACGGAGGGCTGTTCCCCGTGTCTTTTCGGTGCTAGCCGGGAAAAGTGGCCTCGCCGCGGCGAAATGTCGCCGTCACGTCGATCCCGAGAAGCTCCGATCGATCCGCGGTGAGCGGATTCGAGGACAACAACGCCAGGTCGGCCGGCTCTCCGGCGCGCAACACGCCGCCGCGCTGATCGCCCCCGCCCGCCGGGCGCAACGCCGTCGCCATGCGCAGGCTCTCGACGCGGGATAGTCGCTCCTGGGGCTGCCAGCCGTCGTTCGGCAGTCCCTCGCGGTTACAGCGCGAGACGGCGGCGTAGAAATCGAGCAACGGCGGGCCCGGGGCGACGTAGTAGTCCGACGACATCGCCAGGTTGGCGCCGAGGCCATGCAGCGTTTTCCATGGATACACGCGTTCGCCGTGCTCCGGCCCCAGCCGCCCGTCTTCCATTGTCTTGCCGTTGGCGTCGGGGTCGATGAACTGCGGCTGCGCCACGAGCACGAATCCCTCTGCCGCGGCGCGCCGAATGTCGGCGACGGAGGCATAGGCGAAGTGCTCGATGCGAAAACGGCGGGGATCGGCACCGGTGGCGTCGGCCACCGTGCAGTAGGCGTTCAGGACCCGATGCACGGCATCGTCGCCGATGGCATGCGTGGAGATGTCGAGGCCGGCGTCGATGGCGCGTCGCGTTTCGTACTGCAACTCCGCATCGCTCATTCGCATGAAGCCGCGGGTGCTCGGGTCGTCGACGTACGGATGGCTGAGCGCGGCGCCGCGGCTGCCGAAGGCGCCGTCGGCGTAGAGCTTGATATGGGTCACTCGATGGCGTGGCGACAGCTCACGAAAGGCGTCGGGATCGGCAACGATCTTGTCGGCGAGCGGGCTCGGCGCCGGAATCATCAGATTGACGTCAACGGCCAGCGGCGACTCGGCATCGGACCACGCCAGTAGCTCCAGGTAGAGCTCGAAATCGACCATCATGCTGACCATCGCCGGGCAGGCCATGAAGCCGGCATCGAAAACCTCGGTGACGCCGCGTGCCGCCAGGGCGTCGGCGGCACGGCCGAACGCGGCGCGTACTTCCCAGCCGGCGGGCCCGGGGATCTTGTCGAGCACCGCTTCGACGGCGCGCTCGAGCAGCATGCCGGACGGGTTGCCGTCGGCGTCGCGGCGAATCTCGCCGCCGTAGGGCTCGGTGCCGGTCCGGGGAATCCCGGCGGCCTCCATCGCCGCCCGGTTGACCCACGCCGAATGCGCATCGATACGAACCAGAAACACCGGGTGGTCCGGAACCGCGGCGCTCAGCGCCTCGTGTGACGGCAGCTCGGTTACGCCCCAATCGTGTTGGTTCCATCCCATGCCGAGTATCCAGAGGCCCGGCTCCACCCGCTTTGCTCGGTCCCGGACGAGCGCGACGATCTCGTCGGCGGAGGCGGCGCCGGCCAGATTGAGGTTCACCCGCTCGTTCTCTTCGGCGTTCAAGAGGGCGAGCCCGACGGCGGTCAGATGCAGGTGATGGTCCTTGAGGCTGGGAATGAGGCAGCCGCCGCCGAGGTCGATCGTTTCGTCGGCCGACGCGGCGTCGACCTCGTCGAGCGAGCCGACGGCGGTGATTGTTTCGCCCTCGACCCGCAGCGCCTCGACGGTTGTGGCGTTCGCGTCGAGGGTGAGGATCTCAGCGCCGCGGAAGACTTTCGTGCTCATACGCGCGGCACGTGCCGGGTCAATGCACGACGTGGAGGTTGCCGCGATGGTGCTGCGGCCGACCGCGATCGGCGCCGCCGAACAGGCTCACGAGCAGCACACCGACCAGGAAGCCTCCGATGTGCGCGTACCAGGCGACGCCGCCGCCTCCTCCGGTGAACGCCGAGAAGATCTGAATGAAGAACCAGATGCCCAACAGCACCGCCGCCGGCAGATACATGATCCGGATGAAGAAGATCAGGAAGACGAACGTCAGCACGTTGGCTTGCGGGTGCAACACCAGATACGCGCCGAGCACACCGGCGATGGCGCCGCTGGCGCCGATCATGGGGATGGAACTGCCCGGATCGATCATGACCTGCGAGATCGCGGCGCCGAGACCGCACACGATGTAGAACAGCAAGTACTTGGCGTGGCCCAGCGTGTCTTCGATGTTGTCGCCGAAAACCCACAGATAGAGCATGTTGCCCGCCAGGTGGAAGATCCCGCCGTGGACGAACATCGAGGTGAACAACGTCAGCGGCGCCGGGATCGCCGTCTGCGACCACGTCGACGGCGACAGCAACTGGCTCGGGGTGACCGCAAGCTGCTGCACGAACCCGACGTAGGCGTCGTTGTTGCTGCTGCCCCATAGCAGGAGGATCTGGTACATGAACACCGCGATGTTGGCGGCCACCAGCCCGTGGTTTACCCACGGCGTGATCAGCGTCGGGTTGTCATCGCGCAGCGGAATCAATGCACGAGCTCCCCGTCGCCGCCGTCGAACCGGTCATGGATGATGCGCGCGAAACGCGTTCGGTAGATCAAGTCGAACTGCGCCTCGCTGCCGGGAAACAGCGCCACGGTCGCAGCCCGCATGCGCTCAACGATCGCCTGTGCTTCGTCGACCGTCAGGTCCGCCTGTATCAACTCCGCGGAAGTCAAAGACACCAGAAATCGCAAACGCTTCAGGCGTCGGTTCTCATCGGCGAGGGCGTCGGCATCATGGGGGGAGCTATCGTCTCGTACCGTCGTCATGGGTGGCCGCGCCGCATCGTCAAGCCGCCTCACGCCGCTCTGTTGTCATCGCGATCACCGCGTCACGGATCGCATCGGCGAGCGCCCTCGGTTCGGCGAACTCGGCAGGGTCGAGCGGTCGACCGATCTTGACGCGGATCACACCGGGATCGGCGTGCCACGAACCGCGCGGCAACAGCCGCCCGCTGTTGAGAATGGCGACCGGAACGACCGGTACGCCGGCGGCATGCGCCAGGTTCACGCCGCCGCGCTTGAAGCGGGCGATCTTGCCCTCCGGTTGGCGGGTGCCTTCGGGGAAAATGACCACCGACAGGCCCGACGCGACGCGTTTCGCTGCGTCGTCGAGACTCGAGCGCGCCTGCTTCGGATCCTGTCGCTCGACCGGGATGTAGCCGACCCGCGACATGTACCAGCCCATGAAGGGGATGCGAAACAACGACGCCTTGGCGAGCATGCGGAACGGAAAGGGCAGGCAGGTGAGCAGCGTCGGTATGTCGAACAAGCTCTTGTGATTGGCCATCACGACGTACGACTTGCCCGCCTCGAAATGCTCGCGGCCCTCGACGTCGACCGTCACCCGGCAGGTCTGGAAGATCCAGGCCCCCCAGTTGTGAGCGCAGGCGTGGACCCATCGGCCGCGCCGGTCGAAGAGCGAAATTACCAGGGCAGAGCTGCCCCAGAACGCAGTCCACAGAGCCGTGAGTAGGCACTGTACCGGATAGCGAACGCGCGCCAATCCAGTGTAGTAGAGCTTGCGGTCGGGATGGGCTCGGTCCATCGGGTCAGTCTAGCGTAGAATGAATCTTCCCTCTGGAGGTCCCCGGCAACAGCCATGCTCGAACGACTGCGAAACGATCTGACCACGGCCATGAAGGCGCGCGACGCCGTGACGATGCGCGTGTTGCGCATGGTTCTGGCCGACGCGCACGACCGCAAGATCGCCGCCGGCGAAGATCTCAACGACGACGAGCTCATCGAGGTCTTGCAACGCTGTGTCAAGCAACGGCAAGAGGCTGCCGAGCTGTTCGAGAAAGGCGGGCGCCAGGACCGCGCCGACGACGAGCGCGCCGAGATCGAGGTGTTGCGTGGCTACCTTCCCGAACAACTCGACGGTGACGAGCTCGCCGCCGCCGTCGACCACGTCATCGCTGACATCGGCGCCGCGTCACCTTCCGACATGGGCCGCGTGATGGGCGAGTTGATGAGCCGCCACAAGGGCCGGCTCGACGGCAAGGCGGCCAACGCCGTCGTCCGTGACAAGCTGCAGAGCGGTAGCGGGTAGGAGCCGGCCGCCCGATGGATCCTGTCACGCACGCCGTTGCCGGGGGACTGGTGGGCAAGTCGGGGGTGGCGCACCGTCTGCTGCCTGCGGAGCTCGAAACTCGCGGCGTCATGCTGACGGCGGCCTGTGCATTGGCGCCCGACCTCGACGCCATCGCCGAGTTCAGCCCGGACCCACTGGCGTTTCTGCGCTATCACCGCGGCTTGACCCACTCGCTGTTCGGTGGCGCCGCCCTGGCGTTGCTCCTGGCATTTGCCTTGGCGCCCTTGTTCCCCGGCGTGTCACGCCGGCGGTTGTTCGTGCTCACCAGCTTGGGTGTGTACATCCACATCGTGCTCGACCTGCTCACTTCGTACGGCACCGTGTTGTTGTACCCGTTCCTCTCACGACGCTTCTCACTGGATTGGCTGTGGACTTTCGATCCGACCTTCCTGGGAATCCTGCTCGGCTGTGCCGTGGGCGTGTACTTGCTGCGCCAGGCGCCTCGCCGCGTCGCCAAGGTCGGGCTGAGCTTCGCTCTCGGCTATGTCTTCTTGTGCGGCGCCCTGCAATGGGTCGCTGTGCAGGCGATTGCCGCCGAGGCCTCGACGCTGGAGATTGCCGGC
>CBDUXW010000002.1:0-23420 GCA_965371275.1 uncultured bacterium
GGCCTATGCCGCACGCGGACGGCTGAGGGGAAAAAGCCCCGTTCGTCGAACGACGCCCCCGACGTCCCGGTACCCAAACAGCCCTTCGAGCCAATTGCTACAATCTCTCTCATGTCTGAATGGCATCACACAACAGTCTGCTGCGTCCGCAAAGATGATCAGGTAGCCATGGTCTCGGACGGGCAGGTGAGCGTCGACACGACGATCATGAAGCACGGGGCGCAGAAAGTGCGCCGCCTCCACGACGACAAGGTTCTGGCCGGCATCGCCGGTTCCTCGGCCGACGGTTTGGCGTTGTTCAGCCGCTTCGAGGGCAAGCTGCAGGAGTTTCACGGCAACCTGCGTCGCGCCGCGGTGGAGCTGGCGAAAGATTGGCGCATGGACCGCAGCCTGCGGCATCTGCAGGCCTTGATGATCGTCGCCGACGGCGAAGCGTCCATCTTGCTGTCCGGCACTGGAGACGTGATCGAGCCCGACGACGGCGTGCTGACGATCGGCTCGGGGGGGCCCCTGGCGTTGGCTGCAGCGCGCACGCTCCTGCGCCATTCCGACTACGATGCTGAGACCATCGCTCGCGAGGCCGTAAGCGTGGCGGCCGAGATCGACATCTATACCAACGACCGGCTAACGGTCGAGGTCCTGCACGCAGCGCAGGACGACTGAGGGAACAGAATGGTCATTCGCCTACCCGAAAGCCTGGATTCAGCTCGTGCTTCGGGAGCCGCCAATCTCGACGACCTGACCCCGCGCGAGATCGTCAGCGAGCTCGACAAGTACATCGTCGGCCAAGGCGCGGCCAAGCGGGCGGTGGCGATCGCCATTCGTAATCGCCAGCGCCGCTTGCAACTCCCCGAGGATCTGCGCGACGAGGTCGCGCCGAAGAACATCATCATGATGGGTCCCACCGGCGTGGGTAAGACGGAGATTTCCCGGCGCCTGTCGCGACTCACGCGCTCGCCGTTTCTCAAGGTCGAAGCGACGAAGTTCACCGAGGTCGGTTATGTCGGCCGCGACGTCGAGTCGATGGTGCGCGATCTGGTCGAGATCGCCATCGGTCTCGTAAAGAAGGAGCAGACGGCAGACGGACGAGGTGTTGCCCAAGGCGCGCCAGGTCGCCGAGGAGCGACTTCTCGACTTGTTGCTGCCCCCCTCGCCGCCGACGCGCCCGATGCCGGTTGCCGGCGAAGAGGACGAGGCCGAATCGCGCGGCGAGCGGCGGGCGACGCGCGAAAAGCTGCGCGCCCAGCTTCGCGACGGGCTCCTCGACGACCGGAGCGTCGAAGTGGAGGTCTCCGACAGCCAGTCCCCGAGCTTTCAGATATTCACCGGTCAGGGCACCGAGCAAATGGACGTGAATCTGCAGAACATGATGCCCGGCCTGTTCGGCGGCCGCAGCTCGCGCCGGCGCATGCCCGTGCCCGAGGCGCTGCAACACCTCGAACGCGAAGCGGCGGAAGGGCTTGTCGACGAGCAAGCAGCCACGCGCGAGGCGATACGCCGCGTCGAAACGTCGGGGATCATATTCCTCGACGAGATCGACAAGATCGCCGGGCGCCACGGCGGGTCCGGGGGACCGGACGTCTCCCGTGAGGGTGTGCAACGTGACATCCTGCCGATCGTCGAGGGCTGTGTCGTGAACACGCGCTACGGCATGGTTCACACCGACCACGTCTTGTTTCTGGCCGCCGGCGCTTTCCACATCGCCAAGCCGAGCGACCTGATACCGGAGCTTCAGGGCCGCTTCCCCATCCGTGTCGAGCTCGACGCTCTCGACCAGGATGACCTCGTGCGCATCCTCACCGAGCCGGAGAACGCGCTGATCCGCCAGTACACGGCTCTGCTGCAAACCGAAGGTATAACGGTCGTTTTTACGGACGATGCAGTGGCGGCCGTTGCTCAATACGCCGCCTTGGTGAATGATCGCACCGAGAACATCGGCGCGCGCCGACTCCACACCATCATGGAACGCGTCGTCGAGGAGCTTTCGTTCACGGCGCCGGAACGCTCGGGTGAGCACGTCACCATCGACGCCGAATACGTGCGCGCTGCACTGGAAGACCTGGTCGCGGACGAGGATTTGTCGAAGTACATCCTGTGAGATCTCGCAACGGAATAGAGAGCCGGCCGGGCGTCGCCGTTGGTACCCGAGCTTCGCTACGCGTCATCCTCATCGCCTGTGTCGCGCTGCAGCTCGCCTGCGGTAGCCGGGGAGCGCCGCTGCCGCCCGTCTATCCCAGTCCGCCCGCGATCGCCGGGCTGACGGTGGCGCAACGCGGTACGTTCGCCATTCTGCGGTTTCCGGTGCCGCCGGCGGCGACCACCCAGGGCGGCGAGGATGTCGAGGTCGAGACCGTCGAGATCATGGTCTACGCCGAACGCTACCCGGTGCTCACCGCCGACATGATGGTCGCCGGGCTCGAGCGCCGCGCCGAAGTCATGCTGACCGACGCCGCCGTCGACGCCCGAGATGCTCGTGCGGCGGCGGCCGCAGCGGCGGAAGCGGCGGCGCTGGCGGCGGCCGATCCGACCGCCGACCCTACAGCACCACCGCCGGTGCTGCCGACCACGAGTACCGGCCCATCGCGAACCCCCGACCAGGAGCTGCTCCACCGCGTGCCACCCGATCTGCTCCAATCTTGGCGCTCCGCGGGACTACCGGCCGACAGCCTCGTAGAAGCGTCCGTCCGCTTCAACGCCGCCATCGATTCCCTTTGGTCGCGGCTGCAGTTGCCGAACACGGTGATCGATGTGCAGCGGCCCATCCGCCTCCCGGATCGCGGCACGATCGCGGCGGCCAGCGAGGCGGTGCTGCGGCCAACGGTGTTCGAGAGACCGCTGGTGGTCGGCGTCTTCCTGAACCGCGCTACGGTGTCGCGCAGTATCCCTTACGAGCAGCTCGTCGACCTGCTCGTGGGAGACATGGTGCAGGTAGCGGTGCCGGTGGGTGTACCGGCGCCGGGGGAATTGCGCACCCGGTATTTCTTCGCGGTTCGTTCCCGGTCCGACCACCAGACGCCGGGCGATGTAACCGGCATCATGCCGCTGGCACCGGCTACGGTCCCGGTGGCGCCGGGAGCAACGCTGGCCACGGTGAGTGGTGAGGGCGTGGTGCTGACGTGGGCAGCCCCGAGCGGCGACCTGTCGCTGCGGCGCCTCGATCCCGTCGACGTGCGCTACAACGTGTATCGCACCTTGCCGGGTGAGGTCGCACTCGCGAATCCGCTCAACCCGACGCCGCTGGTCGAGGCGTCCTTCACCGATCGCTCCATGGTCTGGGGCGAGACCTATGTGTACGAGGTGCGCGCCTTCGTGCCCCTGGGCGGCGCGTTGCGGCGTGAGAGCGAGGGATCCTTCGCCGCCGAAGTCACACTCATCGACACCTTCCCACCGGCGCCACCCACGGCGTTGCGGATTGCTCGCGCCGGCACACAGGTGACGCTACAGTGGAGCCCCTCGGCATCCATCGATTTGCTCGGCTACCGGGTGTACCGGCATGCGGCGCCGGCGCCACCGGTGCCGACCCGGTTCGACCCCGCGGCGGATCCGACGGTAACCGTTCAACCACCAGCAGCGGGACAACGAGTCGATGAAGAGGGCGTCAACCCGATGATCGAGGCCGGCTGGGAGCTCATCTCCGTTGATCTCGTACAGTTCGGTCGCTATACCGATCGCAATCCGGAACCGGGCGTGCGTTATGCCTACGCGGTCGAGGCGGTCGACAGGGAAAACAACGTCAGCGCCTTGTTGGTCGGCGAAGAGAGCGGGAACGTGGATCGGTGAGCAGCAAGAAGCGGTGGCCTCTTTCTTTCGCGAAGTACAGCGCCGCCGGCAACGACTTCATTCTGCTGGACGGCCGCGAGGAGGAGCCGGCCGGGGACCCCGGCGCGCTGGCCAAAGCGCTGTGTCGGCGGGGCAGATCGGTAGGCTCGGACGGCCTGATCGTCATCGAAAAACCCGGAGCCGACGACCCTCCGGAGGCGGCGGCGCGAATGCGCCTGTGGAACGCCGACGGCTCGACGGCCGAAATCTCCGGCAACGGCGCCCGCTGCGTGGCTCGCTTTCTCGCCGACGACGGTGTGACGGCCGATCCGGTGAGCTTTTCGAGTGACGTGGGACTGGTCACCGCCTGGGTCGACGGCGACATGTGCCGCCTGCGGTTACCCATCGAGGCCGTCGTCTATCCCTCGCGCCGGCTGCGCGTCGAGGGGCGCGAGCTGACCGGGACGTACATCGATGTGGGCGTGCCCTTCTTCGTCTGCTTCCACGACGACCCCGACGACTTACCGATCCGGTTCTTGGGTCGTGCGATTCGTAACCATCCCGAGTTGGCGCCGCGCGGCGCGAACGTCGACTTCGTGCGGGTCGAGGACGAGCAGCGCCTGTACTTCCGTGTTTACGAGCGCGGCGTTGAGGCGGAGACCCTGTCTTCCGGGACCGGCAGCGTGTCCGCCGCGCTTGCCGCAGCGGCGGCCGGCAAGGTGAGTTCCCCGGTTCTGTGCGTGGCGCGCGGCGCCGAGCTGACCGTGCGCTTCCGCCGCGCCGACGAGACGACGACCGCAACACCCCCAGACCCAGTTGCCGAGCCCGAAACCGAGGCCGATCCACAGCTCGACGCGGGGAATGCGTCGGCAGCGCAGGAGCTTGAGTCGTCGGCTCACGAGGTGGCGCCGGAAACGGGTGACCCGGCGCCCACAAACGGTCCGCCGCTGACCGCGGGCGAGGAAGGCATCAGCTTCGTCGACCTGGAAATCGAAGGCGACGCCATGCCGATTTACCGCGGCGAGGCTGTCGCTCAGGCGTCGCGTTCGCCGCGCCGCCGCTGAGCCCGGCACGCAGCGGAAGGTTCACGCAGACTGTCGCGCGCCTTGCTGGTTCAGTTCGACCGCCGCAGACCGTTCGACAGCGGGATAGCCAGCAGCAAGCCCAAACCCACGGCCAACGCGTTGATCATGACGTCGGCCCAGTCGAAGTAGCGGCGTGGCCAGAGAATCTGCAACAGCTCGTCGGTCAGGCCCACGGCAAACCCGAGCACAGCCGCCGGCATCGCCGCGTGCAGCACGCCGGGCGACGCCGGTAGCGTCCCGGATGCCGCAATCGCGTTTCGCGGGCGCGCGGAAAAACCCACGTACAGCAACACTGCCAGCAGCCCGTAGCCGAGGTAATGCAGCCGTTCCTGCGGATTGCGCGCACTTACTGTCCCGACGCCGTAAATCACCAACGCCGTGCCGATCCACAGACGTTCCGTTACCGAGCACCGCCGCCATACCCGGGCACCGAGCCACAGCACCGGCGCTGCGCCGAGAGCAACGATCATGTATGCCGTGTACTCGAGCGCCTGGAGGCCCCACAACTCCTTGAACTTGTCGATCCCGAGCCCCATGAACGATTGGGCAGCCAGTAGCACCACCACGTAGGCGGCAACCATTTGCCAGTAGCGCCGTGATCCGACCTGCAGCTCGTTCATTGCCGGGGTTAGGCCTCCTTTCACCCCGTCATCGTGGGGCGCCGCACAGTGGCGGCGGGGCAGGGGTTTCGTCGTTGCTGGGTACGCGGAACCCGATCAAGATTTCGCCGTTGAACGTCGCCTGGCGATCGTCGTAGATCCAGCTGCTGACGGAGCCCGGCAGGGTGTCGAGCTCGACCTGCTCCACGGGTGCGCCCCAACTCAGTCGCACTTGTTCCGGATTCATCCCGTGTCGCAACTGGCCGGCGAGAATCATTTTCTTGTCTTCTTCGGGCCAGTCCGCCGCCGCCACGGCGGGCCACAACTCTCTCAATGCGCGCGCCGTGCGCCGGCTTACCGCCACTGCGGCGCGTGTATAGAGGGGCACGCCTTCGTAGGTCAGCACCGATACCTTGTGGAGTGGGAACACGGTGCTGGGCGGCTCCGGGTTCCACTCCGCCAAGCGCAATGCGACGCGGTCGATGATCACCGCCCCACGCTGCTCCACGGCGACGCTCTTGTCGACCGGCAGGAGGCGCACGATCACGGCGACGGCCTGCTCGGTAACGGCGAACGGCCACGCGACGTGCACCGGCTCGTCGCCCACCGAAAAGCTGTTCGAGAAGGACTCGGCGGGCACGTCGACCGCGGTCCTGACCTCGACGTCGATGCCGAATGTCACCACGCTGCCGGCGCCACCCGAGCTACGCGCCCAAGCATCCAACACCATTTCCCGGCCGCGCAGGCGCATCACCAGCTCCTCGCTGAGAGCTTGCTCCAGATACGCGGCCTGCTTGCCGTCGTTGTCGCGAATCTGCACGCCGGTAATCAACGGCGGCGGATCGACTCGCGGCGGCACCAGCATGTCGAGGGTGGTCGGTATCAACATACTCTCAATGAGCGACAGCGGTTGTGGCACGCCGGTTGACGCTCGACGGCGCGGCCGCGCGCCGTCGGTCGGTCTTGCCGGCACGAACGGGCGCGCCTCGTCGATTGTCCCGGCCTCTTCCCCCGACGGCGACAGAGCGCCGATGAAGTCCCAGCACGGCAGCACGGGTCCTCCTGCCAACGGCGGCGCCGACCGATCGATCTGCAGTAGCGTGTTCGGTATCAAGCTGAGGCTGGGCTGGAGAAACACCACCGGCTCTACGGGCCGCCAGCGCTCACCGTTCCACTGATGAAGCGCCGGCAGTGCCGGCGGCACGAAAAGCTGCCCGGGGTCGGGTCGGCGCGGCCAGTCGGCCAGCCCCTGGAGGCCACCGAGCAACTCGATGGCCTGTGCAAGATGGGTCCGGTCGATGGCGCGGCCGCTGATCCCCACGGTTGCTTGGTAGTCCGGTGCGTGACCGCCGACGAGCAGCATGCCGGGCGCCCACCATGGAAACGGCTCAGCGTTGGACACCGGTGTCAGCGCAGGCCCGGTGGCCACCATCCGATCGGCGAGCAACACTGCTGCGCCGCCCCACTGACGAAACTGCGCGAAAGTAAATGGAGCCAGGAAGACGTCGCGACGTCGCTGCACGTGGTCGGCATTTCGCACGGCTGCCCAGGTTCGCCCGAACACGTCGGCCGACTGGCCGCGAAAGTCCAGCACCGTTCCGGCAGGCACACGGGCGATGACCTCGCTATCGGCGGACGCCGCAGCGTACAGGTCGGCGGCCTCGAGGAGAATCGCCGTCTCAGCGTCGACGGCGAAGAACGGCTCTCCCGGCCCGGGGGCTCCCTGGCGCAGCTGGAACGACGCTCGGGCGGCGGGCAGATCGGCCGCCGCCGGCACCAGGGCGCCGATCAAACAGATGGCCAAGAAAACGCTAAGCAGCCGAGCCACCGGGATCCACCTCGCTCAGTCGACCGACTCGCCGGGGGTAACTTCCACCACTTCCACATCGACACCGCGCGCCGCGCATTCCCGGCGCAATTCCTCGGGTGTTCCGGTCAGGGGCGGAAAAGTGCCGTAATGAATCGGTATCACGGTGCTCACCTGGAGCAACTCGCAGGCCTTGGCGGCCTCGTAGGGTCCCATCGTAAACGTGTCGCCTATCGGCAGTAGCGCCACCTCGGGCTCGTAAAGCTCGCGGATCAACGCCATGTCTCCGAACACTCCGGTATCGCCGGCGCAATACACCCGCTTGCCGCTCTCCAGGCCGAGCACGAAACCACAAGGCTCGCCACCGTACACGATCCGCTCGCCGTCGACGATCCCCGACGAATGAAATGCGTGCGTCATTGTGACCGCCAATCCTGCCACCTCGACGGTCCCGCCCTTGTTCATCTGGAGGACGGCACTTTCGGCGACACCTTTGCCCTTCAACCACTCACCGATCTCCCAGTTGGCCACGATCGTCGACGGCTGATGCTGCTCGTATGCGGCCACGGTGTCGACGATGTGGTCGAAGTGGCCGTGCGTCACGAGTATGGCGTCGAGGCCCTCAATGGGCTGGAATCCTTCGGGGCAACTCGGATTGTTCATATCGCCGGCGCCACGCTCCGGCAACCAGATCCATGGATCGAGCAGCACATTGGTGCCGCCATCCGTGGTGATCAGAAAGGTCGAATGGCCGTAGTAGGTGAACCGTGCTCCGACACCGATTGACATGGCGTGTCCTCTCCTTCGCTCGTGGCGCTGCAGCGACGGCATCTCACAACTGAAAGGGTAGCGCCACGACGGTGGCGGATCCGACGCTGTCGCCGTCGCCCACAACATCGAGTACGACGCCACTGTCTGCCTGCTCGCGACGAACGTAGCCCAGGCCGATGACACCGAGCCGGGGGGACTCGACGACCGACGTGATGTGACCGACGCGTTTGTCGTCGTGCGCCAGGTCGGCGCCGAAGGCCGCACTCTCGTCGAGCTTGAGGCCGCGCAACAACCGATTGACTTGGCCCCGATAGTGGATGCGGGCGACGGTCTCCTGGCCGAGATAGCAACCTTTGTCGTAGTTGATGGCCTCGTCGAGCCCGACCTCCTGGGGAAATTCCTCGCCCGTGATCTCGGCGCCGTAGCGCGGCTCGCCCGCCTCGACGCGCAGCACCTCCGAAGTCGCGGCGTCAAGCGTCACCGTCGCCTCGCCGGCGGCATCCTCGAGTATCTTCCACACGCTTTCGAGGCGCTCGGTCGGAACATGGAGCTCCAGCCCGCCGCTCGACGAAAAGGCTCGCGTCACGCGCACGTCGGTGCCGTCGACGGTGCCCATGAGATGGGCGCCTGCCTGCGGCTGCGGAACCTCGATGCCGGCGTCGCGCAGGAGCGCTTCGGCCGCCGGGCCGACTACGCCGACCACCTCAACGCCCCGCTCCTCGAACGTCACCGCTGCCGCGAGAACGTAGCGCTGCAGCGTTGGGACAACGGCCTCGAGACAATCCGCCTCGCCGCTCACAACGAGGCTGTCGGCGGCGGCAAACACGTCGAAATCGGCCACGACGTGACCTTTGACATCGAGCAGCAGTGCCCGACAACCGGCGCCGGCGGCCAGCGACTCCACGTCGTTGGAGAGCAATCCTTGGAGGAATTTCTTGCGGTCCTCGCCGCCTATATCGACGACAGACCGCCAGGTACGCCGGGCAATCCCGACACCGCTTCGCGTCACGTCGTAGGCAACGCCGTCGGCCACCGCCGCGGAGGTGCTCATTCGCTGGGCGAACCCGTTATCCGCTCGCTCAGACGCACGACGACGTCGGTGTCGCCGGCGACAACCGGCGCCGTCTGTCCCCTCAGGTCGCCGTCGGTGGTCGTGAAGGCGTCGCCATCTTGATCGACCCGCGCGGTGATGCTCATCTCACCGACCAAGGGTGTGCCGGGGATCATCGAGTCCCTCTCCGTGAGCACGAACTCGAGCGGATAGACGGCGTTGGGAACTTGCTGCACCGCCAGCGGCGCGCCGCCCTCACGGCCGGCGACCCGGACGATGAGGTACAGTGTGGCGTTTTCGGGGACGCCGTCGGCGAGCTCGGGCACCAACTCGACGACGCCGGTAATGCGGGTCGCCGCGATGGTCGGCTGGTTGCTGCTCCGTGCCGACGGCGCCTGCGGCGGCGGCGGGACGGCAAACTTCGCGGCTTCATCGGACCCGATGCGCTCGACGTTGCGTTGCACGCACGCCGAGGATACGGCGACGAGCAACAACACGGCGGCGTACAGGGGCAGCGATGGCGGCAGGCGACGCATCAATTCGGGTCCGCCGCCAGGGCCCGGACCCTCTCCAGGTGCTCACGGAGCAAAACGATTTCCTCCTCGTCTTCGCCGGTCGCGTCGAAGTTTTCGGAGTCCAGGTAGGTCTCCAGATCGGCCCATGCCTTGCCGTAGATCTGCAACCGTCCGAACAGGAGCCCTCGGTCGCGGCACAGCTTCGGTGTGTCGCCGACGATCAGCGCCAGCCGGTCGACAACCGCCAGCGCGCGGGCGTAGTCCTCGTTTTCCAGGTAGATCAGGCGCAGGTTATTGAGCATGCGCACCAGGATCTGCTTGGGCCCCGCAGCGACAACATGGTCGGAGGAAAGGCGGGTTTCGTCGGCATGCATCCGCCGCAGGCGCTCCTCGCAATCCTGTGTCGACATGAGCATGCCGCCGCAGAACGGGTCGACCAGGACCGGCCGTTGGCGATCGAGCAGACGTACCAAGAAGTGCCCCGGGAGATCCACGCCTTCGATGGGAATACCGGCTCGCTGCGCCACCACGATCCACACCACGGATAGGGTGATCGGAATTCCGACTCGGCGATCCATGACCTCGTTGAGAAACGAATTGCGCGGGTCGTAGTAGTCGTGGGTGTTGCCGCCGAAGTTCTCTTCCTCCACCAACACCGAGCGCAAGGCGTCCAGGGCCGCGACGGTACCGGGGCGTCGACCCCAGGCCACGCGGACTCGTTCCGCCAGGCTCTCGAGGCGTCCCAGGTAGACCTGGGGATCGATTTCCGGGTATTCCTCGGCGGCGAGCCACAGCGCTGCGTTCGCCAGGTCGAGCTCAGCTTCGGGGGTCGCTACACAGTCGGCGAAGCGGTCGCGGCAGAAAAGTCGAATACGCGGATCCGCGCGTTCATTCTGTACTTCCGTCGTCAAGGGCATCGCAAAATCCAGAAGGCTGGTGGCGCCGGCGCCGCGCAGGAACGACGCGTCCCATACGCGGCCAAGCAAAACGCCGATGGACCTATTCTAGCCCGAACTCATCGCGAGGCTGAACTTCCCGGCAGGTCGTCTGCTAGCGATGTTCCTCGGACAGCGGCAAAGCCGCAATCCTCCGGTACAAGTCGACATACAGATCGGCCACAACGTCCCAGCTGAAGCGCGCCTCGCATAGCTCACGTCCGGCGGCGCCCATCGCCGCAGCGTCGGCACTTGCCGCCCCGACGAGGGCCGCCGCCAGGGGTTCGGCGCGACCCGGCTCGACGAGGTAGCCGGTGCGACCGTCATCGACCTTGTCCGGCAACCCGCCGGAACGTGTCGCGATCACCGGCAGGCCGTGTGCCATGGCTTCCAGCGTGGCGATACTCGAACCTTCGTACAGTGTCGGGTGAACGAACCAGTCGGCGACCGACGCCAGGCTGTGCAGATCGCCATCGTCGAGACGACCCGCGAGTCTGACGTGGCCGGCGATCCCGGCGCGCCCCACCGCCGCATCGACCCTCGCCAAAGCCGGCCCGGCGCCGACCAGGACCCATCCCCATTTTCCCGGGAGCTGCGGCGCCGCCTGTCCCAACGCTTCCACCAGTACTTCGAACCCCTTGTTCGCGGCCACCCTGCCGAGCGACAGAAAAAGCGGGTCGGCCTCATTCAATCCCATCTGATCGAGAAGCCGGCGGCCTCGATCGGGGTCGCCGGCGGCGCGACAGGCCTCCGGGTCGACCGCATTGGGGATCAGCGCCTGCTCGGCAACGGGAATGCGGAGGAACCGCTCGAGCAGCGGCTGCAGCGATTTGTCGGTTGCGATAACCGCGGCGCTCGCTGCGGCGGCTCGGCGGATGCGGGCGCGGAACCGAGCGTAGAACAACCTCTTGAGGCCGGCCGGCACCTGGAATTCTTCCATGCCATGAACCGACAAGACCATTGGCGGCCCGCCGGCGGCGGCAAAACCGGACCCCGCGAGGCCATGCGCGTGAATCACCTGGGGCGCCGGATCCTGGCTCGCTCGCAGCCAACGCCCCACCCGCCCACACCACAGCGGGTAGTTGGTGATGCGATCGAGGACCACGGTGCCCGGCGCCGTCCCGATGGGCAACCAACGGCCCGGCACCCACTGAATCGTCGTACCCGCCGGCATCGACCGCGCCGCCGCGGTCATTCGATCCATGCGCCGCGGCGTTTCGGTGTACAGGTCCACTTGTACGCCCTTGGCCGCCAGGTGCACGACCATGTCGTGGACGCTGCGCTCGAGCCCGCCCGGACCGTGGGCCGGGTGAACGCGGCGAGACACCATCGCGATACGCAACGGCTCCTCGCTCATCGCGCTTCGGCGCCGAGCCGGCGCGCCACATCGTCCAGCGCCGCGGCGTAAACGTCGAGCATTTGCGGCACCACCGCCGCGGGCGAAAAGCGCTCATCCGCCAGACGTCGCCCGTTGTCCGCCACCGAGTTCCGTCGCTCGTCGTCGTCGAGGTCGGCGAGGGCGGCGCGCACGTCGTCGGCGCCGTCCACTACCCAAGCGTCGGTACCGTGGGTCAGATGCTGCGGATTGCCGCCGCTGCGCCAGGCAACGACCGGCGCTCCGAGCGCCATGGCTTCGAGCAACAAACGCGACAAGGGCTCGTTCCAGGCTCCAGGAAGCAGAAACGCTCGCGCCTCCCGTATCAGGTGCAGCAGCGCACGGTGCTCGATCCAGCCGGGGAACGCGACCTCGAGGCCCAGCTGCTCGGCTTGACGTGCAAGCGCCGCCTGCTCGGGGCCGGAGCCGGCGATCACCACCGGCCAGCGACATCCTGCCTCTCCCAGAGCCGCGAGCATGACGTCGAAGCCTTTGGTCGGCGTCAGCTTGCCGGCGGCAACCAGGTACGGCGCCCGGAACGGCAACTCGATGTGCGCGCCTTGGTCGGCTTCATCGCGGGTGCGCTGCGGGTCTACGATGTTGGGCGCCACCACGAAGCGCGCGTCGGCGACCTCTTTCTCTATTCGCTCACGCACCCAGTTGCTCACCGTAACGACACAGTGGGCGGACACCACGCCGGTTCGGCGCGCCGCCAGCCGGCGCCGCGCCCAGGGCACCATGGCTCGGGCGAGCAACCCCGGCCAGCCCCAGTACTCGCGCATGCAACCGACCAAGTTGGCACGGCTACAGCCGCCGCACTCGTTGCCGCCCCACCACGATGTCCCGTGCAAGCAAACCGGCCAGTAATCTCGCAGCGTCAACACGGCGGCGCGTCCGTGTCGCCGCGCCGCCGCCAGCGCCGGCGGACCGCTATGCAAGTGTTGTGCGTGTACCACGAGAACGTCGGGCTCGACGGCCAACCGATGCGACAGGTACTTCTCGAGCGTTCTGTGCGCATAGTCGCGCGCGCCGAGGCGGCGCAGCGGATTGTGCCGCGCCCGTCGTACGCCGACTTCAACCACCGGAATGCCCTCGAATATCCGCTGGCCTGTGCCCTCAGTGTACGGATCGAGGCCGATCACCTCGACAGCGTAGCCGCGGTTGGTCAGGGCGCCGGCGAGAGCGTGCGTGCTCCAACCGCTGCCGCCGCACCCCGGTGGATAGACATCGGTTACCAGCCATATCCGTGGGGAATCCACTAGCCGACCGTGGTGACACTGTGATGGAGCCGGTTGCAGCGAGGCGGGGTCATGAACCGGTGCCGTAAAACGACGAACGATCGAACAAGAAACGCCAGCCGACGCTGAACATCCGCGGCGCCACCTCGACAAGCTGGTTGCGCGCGATCATCGCCATCGTGACGGGTTCGTCTCGCGGTATCAGGCCGGTGCCGTACTGGATCGCGAGGCCGAAGTTCCACAGCACCAGGAAGGCGATACCGACGACCGCGACGCGGTACGCGAACGGCCGCAACCCGGTCAGCAGCGCCGCCAGGCCGATGACGAAGATGGGCGTGCAGTTAATGAAACGCCGGGCGCCGAATGAAGCGCCGCCCCACCACGTGTCGTACGAGCCGACGACCGCGAGCTGGGCCGCGAACACGACGAACAGGGCCAGCGCGACCCTGCCGTTCTGGCGCGCCAGGGCCAGCAATCCGATGACGCCGAACAGCGTGATCGGGTGCCACGAGAACAACCCGTGGAAGCCGGAAAACAAGACCGAAACGGCGTGGATCGGGTACGCCGAGAATTTCTGCACAACGTATGGCGCCGGGCTGAACGTCCCATGCAACGTGCGATAGACGATGAACTGCGGCACCACCATGATGAACATGACGCCGGCGAACAGGGCATACCCTTGAAGCCGGGGCATGTGCCGGGCCCGCCAGCTGGCAAAGAGGCCGCGCGAGTCGAGGGCGCTCTCTACGCGAACCGTACGGTAGGTGTCCCACATTTCCCCCAACTCATCGACGACCAACGCCAGCAGGAGCATCCAGTTCAGCTCCCGCACCAGGATCATGAGGCCGGCGCTGGCACCGAGAATCCCCCATTCGAAAAGCTGGCGCTCGTCGCGTGTGTGTATCCAGATGAACAGGAACAGCGCCACCGTGAACAGTGAGTTGGCGTGCGCCATCGGCGGTGTGACGTAGAGGTAGAAAACAACCGGCGAGGCAAACCACATGCCGATGAGTGCAACCCTCGACGCGCGGGGGCCGGCGAACTCCCGACAAAGTCGGTAGGTGATGAAAAGCCCCAGCGTTCCCCAGAACAAGGACCCCAGCGCTACAGCCCAGATGTAGGGCCAACTAAAACCGTCTCGAGGGATCTGCGAGCCCATCGTTCGCATCGCCGCAACGGCCAGATCGGCAACGATGTAGAACGGAGCCCACAACAGCGCCGAGCCGATCGGGCCATCGTTCAACCGATAGCCCGTCGGCGACACCTCGTCGCGAAACAGGGCTATGTCGGCGTTCGCAACAGGATCGAGCTCGACGAAGTACGCGTATTCGTTCTCGTAGTGGATGTCGCCGTCGAAATACATCGACCGCAAGGGCACGAAGTACTTGATCTCGTCGCTCGCGTAAATGCGCGGCGTGAACAGGGGCAACGCCAGAACCGCGAGCAAGCAGAGGATCCCCCACTCGCCCAGCCAGCCCCGCCTGCGCTGCGGGTGATCAGTACTCCTGTTCATGAGCACGTTGACGTTCGTGGCGAGCGTAATGGTGGCGCCAACCAGATCTGTTCAGCGAAGAGCACTTTCACCACCGCCTGCTACCCACGTTTGCGGCCTTCTGCCCATGAGGCCTCGACGGCGGTCGCCGCCCCGAGAAGATGCTCGGCGCCGCGACTCCATCGATACACCGAAGATATCTTGGCGCGGCCGGCCGCGCCGAGAGAAGCACCCGCATCGTGAGCTCCGAGAACCTTGGCTATGCCATCGGCAAGCGCCGCCGGCGTCGCCGCCACACGATACCCCGTGACGCCGTCCTCTACGGTGTCCTGCACGCCACCCTCGTCCACGGCTACCACCGGACAAGCACAATACGAAGCCTCGATCACCGACAGCCCAAAGGACTCATCGCGCGTCGCGTGGACGTAGCAGGTCGTTTCCCAATAGTAGAGGGGCAAGTCGTGATCGGCGACGAAGCCGGCAAATTCGACGCGATCTCCGATGCCTCGTTTGGCTGCCAATTCACGGAGCCTGTCGCGCTCCGGACCATCGCCGACGACCACAAGCAGCGGTGGCTCCTCGAGATACCCCATCGCGGCCAGCGCCGCCTCGAGCTCGGCCGCCGCTTCGATAATCAAGTCGACCCGTTTTCGCGGATGCAGGTAGTTGACAGTGAGGAGTCGAGATCGGGACGGCCCGTCAGGGAGCGCCGCATCAAGGCGCTGTCGATCGATACCGAGCGTGATCACAGTGGCCGGCCGCCCGTAACAGGCTTCAATTTGTTGCGCTGCGAAGGGGCTCGACGTCACGACCGCGTCCATCGCCGCCACCATGCGGCGATCGAGGCGCCGATAAGCAGCGAGCGCCAACGTCATCAACCATCGCAACAAGCCGAGCCGCTCCAGCACCGCCCGCCGGTCTTGATACAGCGCCCGCGGCGGCTCCCAGCAGTAGTACAGCGTCGGCTTGCCCGCCCGCCGGCGGCGACCGATACGGCGCCACGCCAGCAGCAGTGCGGGGCCGAAGAAAACGCTGAAGTCGGCGTCCACGTCGAGCGCTGACGCCAGTTTCAACGTGCGCGTGTAATCGAACACCGCGTTGACGTAGCGGTTCCGCGAAAAATCAAGTCGCGTGCCGCTGACAACGAGCTCGACGCCTTCAGCTAACCGCTCACGGCACGAGTCGTCGAACTGGTGGCACACGATGCGTGGTCGGTGACCGGCAGCCGCGAGCGCCTGTGCCAATCCCAAGATCGCGCGCTCGGCGCCCGACAGCAGCTTGAAGCGCGGAAACACCAGGTCGATACGTCGGCAGGTCGACTCGGCTGCGGTCATGGGGTCACGATGGATTCGTAGAGTTCTTCGAAACGCACTGCGACCCGGTCCCAGCCAAGCCGCTCGACGGCGTCGCGACGCGCCGCTGCGCCCATCGCCTGACGACGACCGTCGTCCTCCAAGAGGTCGGCAATCGTGTCGCCCAACGCCTTGACGTCGGCCTCGGGGACCAACGCCACGGTGTCGCCGTCACGACCGATATCCGGTATTCCGCCCACCTCGCTCGCAACCACCGGGGTGCCGCTCGCCAGCCCCTCGAGGAAAACATTGGGCAGGCCGTCGACGTTGCCGCCGGGACCGTGAACCGACGGTACGGCGATCAGGTCGGCGGCGGCGTAGAGCTCGGCCAACGATTCGTTAGGCAGCGGGCCCACCAGATGAACAGCATCGGCGGCACCCGCGCCGGCCGCCTGCTGCAGCAACTCGGTGCGCAGCGGCCCGTCGCCGGCGATGACCAATTGTGCGCCGGGTACGCGCTCGCGGACCTTCGCCATCGCCGTTACCAAGCCGCCGAAACCTTTCTTGTGGACCAAGCGTCCCACCGCGACGATCCACGGCGCGTCGGCTCCCAGACCGTGGCGTTCGGCGATCGCCCGGCGCGCCTCGGACCGCGCCGCCGGCTCGAGAGGCGCGAAGCGTTGCACATCCACACCGTACGGAATCCATACCGGATCGGGCCCTGCGCCGAGAGCGCCGACGCGCACGGTGAGATCTCGCGAGCACGCCGTAACCGCGGCGGCGCGGCGCAGCCCCCATCGTGCCGCGCTCGCCGCCCAGCCGCGTCGCTCAGCGAGAAAAACACCGCTGCCGTGGCACGACACCGCCATGGCCTCGGAACGACCGCGCAGGGCCCGGGCGACGATCGGAGTCGACGGCAGCAACCAGTCGGCATGGACGACGTCAACCCGCTGGGCGCGCAAAATGCGACGCATCGCCCGGCCCGCCGCCACCACGGCGAAAGGCGTTGCCAGGTAGGCGTCCCAGCGCAACGAGAGATCGGCGGTCAACGCCTGCGCGTAGCCCCACGGGTGCCAGGACTTCAGCGGCGTCGTGGGAAAGGTGTGCAGGTTGACCTGTTTTCCGGAACGCTCGAGTTGCAGCTCGGGATGCCACGGCAACAGCACGTCTACCTGGTGGCCGCGGCGACAAATCGCCTCCGCCAGTGCCTCGACGAAGCCGGCGTTGCTGTCGGCTTCGTGCAACGGATACGTGGTGGCGAGATGGAGAATTCTCACTATCTCAAGAGAGTGTCGGCGGTCGGCGGTCGCGCGGGGGACTCAGAAACCATGCTGTCCACCCCGTAACGCTGTTGAGCACGTACATAGACAGCAACAGGAGCGACAGGCCGAGCATGGCTTCGGGCGTGACTCCCAGGAAGGGTGCCGCCGCGACGTACAGTGCGTCGCGTGTGCCGATGCCCAATACAGTGATCGGCAATAATCCGACGAGCGCGCCGGCGGCGGAGAGCACGGCGAGGGGCCACACCGACAACTCGATCGACAAACCTTTGGCCAGCGCGACGTTGACCGCCACGAAACCTACCAGGCTTGCCGTGGTGAGCGCCTGAGCCACCATCACGTTGCCTGCCGGCGGTGGCGGTGGCGCTACGCCGTCGGCGCCGGGCAAACGGCGCAGGGCCCAATTCAACGGTCGTGCCATCAGCCCTTCGCGCGTCGGTCGCCACACCGTGCCGATCACGAACCCCGACACTCCCAAGGCCACGAGAAGGGGCCCGACGCCGTCCGGCACGCGGGGCACTGCCACGACGGCTCCGAGAGCCAACGCGCTGATCTGGCCCAGGTCGAGTAGTCGATCGTAGACCACCGTGGCGATTCCGGCGGTCAACCCGCCCTCGGCGCGCCGATCCCTGACGTAGTACGCCTTTACCAGGTCCCCTACGCGCCCGGGTGTGATCGCAGCCACGAAGCTGCCGAGCAAATACAACCGCGTCGCTTCCCTCCACGACAGGTCGATATCCAGACCGGAGCACAGCACGCGCCAGCGCAGCGAGCGGAGCAGCAATACCGAGGTCGACAACAGAGCGGCGGCGAACAGCCATACCGGGTCGGCGGCGAGAAACATTCCCGGCAGTTCTTCGATGCCGACCCGCCACAAAATGATGAACAGAAAGACGACGCCGATGAGCCGCCACCCTGCCGCCATCCAGAACGGGGGTTTGGCGTCCTTCACCACGGTCCGCTCACTCGCGACGCTCGAAGCGCATCAACGCGATCTGCTCGGAGACCAGCCCGATCAGGAACGTCACGACACTGGTCGTACACAACAAAACCGCCGTGTTGGTTACGTGCAACTCGGTGATGATCGTGTAGATGCCGTAACCGGCTCCACCGAGCAAGAGCATCAGGCTTATCGGCAAGAAGACACGCATGGGCGAGAACAGGACAATCATGCGCAAGGCGATCAACACGAACTTGGTGCCGTCGGAGATCAAACGAATCTTGCTCTTGCCGACCCGCTTGCTGGCAGTGATCGGCACGTAGCCGACGTTGTACCCGGCCTTGATGAACGCGAGCGTGCTGGTGGTGGGAGACGAAAACCCGTTGGGAAACAATGGCAGGAACTCGAGCATCTTGTCGCGCCACGCGGCGCGGAATCCGGACGTCAGGTCGAGCACCTTCTGCTGCGCCAGGTAGGTTGCCAGGCGGTTGTAGAAGGCGTTGCCGAGGCGGCGCAAGAAACCTCCGGTGCCGCCGCCGTCCGTCCGCGCACCGATCACGAGATCGTAGGTTTCGAGGGCGGCCAGCAAGCTGCCGATCTCGTTCGGGTCGTGCTGCCCGTCGGCGTCCAGCAAGCACACGACGTCGCCGCCGGCCGCCCGCAGGCCGCTCTTCACAGCGGCGCCGTTGCCCTTGTTGTACGGATGCACCACCACGGTTGCGCCGTTTTCTGCGGCGCGCGTCCCGGTGTCGTCCGTCGACCCATCATCGACGACGATGATCTCCCAGTCGTCGGCTGCCACCTGCCGCACGGAATCGACGACCCGGCCGATGATCTCGCCTTCGTTGTACGCGGGCAGAATGATGCTCACCGAGGGCATGGCGTCAGTCGTCCTTGTTCGTGTCGGCATCGAGCTCCAATTTACGAACCCGATACAGAGTCTCTTCGAGCAACCGCCGATTGGTGGCCATCAAATCAGCCAGAATCCCCACACAGAGCATCAAGAAGCCGACGATCGACAGAATCGCGGCCAGGATGAGGGACTGTACGTTGCCGCCGCCGAGCCCCGCCACAAACCACCGAAAATAGAGAAAGCGGATGCCCAGGCCGACGCCGCCCACGAGCATCGAGAAGCCGACGAAAGTGATGATGCGCAGCGGTTCGTACATGACGTAGGCGCGTGCCATCGCCGCCGTGGCATAGGCGACGTAATGTCCAGTGCTGCGCGCCAACCGCGATGATCTCTTGGTTTCGTTGGTGCGAACCGGCACGTCGACAACCGCCATGCCGCGCTTGCCCGCCTGTATGAGTGTTTCGAGCGTGTACGTGAAGTCGGTCACCACGTTGATCTGCAGCGCCGCCTCGCGGCTGTAGGCGCGAAAGCCGCTCGGCGCGTCGGCCACGTCGGTGCCCGAAAGCTTGCGCATCGCCCACGAGCCAATGCGTTGCAGACGTCTCTTGATGAACGAAAAGTGCGGCAGTGAACCGGCGTTGCGGTCGCCGATCACGACGTCGGCCTTGCCCTCCAGTAACGGCGCCACGAGCTTGGGGATGTCAGCTCCCTCGTACTGGTTGTCGCCGTCGGTGTTTACGATAATGTCGGCGCCGCGGCGCAGCGACTCGTTCAAACCCGCCTTGAACGCCCGAGCCAAGCCCCGGCGCTTGACGAAACCGATGACGTGATCGGCTCCCTCGCGGCGCGCCACCTCGACCGTGTCGTCGGTGGAGCCGTCGTCGATGATCAACACCTCGACCGCGTCGATCCCGTCGATCTGTCGCGGGATGGCAGCCAGAGTAGACGGCAGCTCCTCGGCTTCGTTATGGCATGGAATCTGGACGATCAGCTTCATGATTGCGGGCTCAGCGCCACCCTACCGTGTTCAAACGCACACCGAGGTATCGCCGGTCGGTCCCGCCGATGACCTCCATAGGTCGCATCGGCTCCGTCGCAAGCTCGAGCTTCGGCACCGAATCGGACGGTTGCCAGGTTGAGGGTATATCGAAGACGTAGTTTCGCCACCGTGCCTCGAGCTCTACTTCTCCCAGAACCGTACCGTCCAAGGTCACGCGCAGCAGCCGCGGCGTACCGTCGGTGGGCAAGAATGTGGTCAGGTTCAAGACGACTTGCGTGACCGTTTCATCGAGCCCGGGCAACCAGACCCAGCCCACGCCCTTGGTCCAGCGAAACGAGCGCCGCCGATCGTACTCCGGCGGATACATCTCGCCGACGTAAAGGTCGTCCCACACGCCAATGTCAAAGCTGCCGTTGAGCGGCTCGATGCTGCCACCGGACTCGACACGATAACTGGAAAACGTGATGCGGTTCGTTTGAATCACGTCCGGCAACTGCGTCTTGTTCGGACCCAACTCGTGATGGTCGAACCACCACCTGCGGTGCGGCACCATTCTGGGCTCCGGAAGCAAATGGTTGAACCCCTGGGTGAAGAAATACACCGGCTTCCCCTGCCGCGCCTGCTGCAGCACGAAGCTGCGGAACACTTCCGGGTCGGTGCTCTTGCGGCGCAGCCAGATCACCTCGTGGCCCTTCCAGAACTCGAGCGGCGGCGCAAAGTCAAGAACGCGCCAGCCCGAACGAGCCTCGAATACGAGGACCGCGTTCTCCTCGACGCTGTCGCTGATCGCCTCGATCATGTCGATGGCGCGGCCGGGTTCCTTGAAGCCGCGGTACGTCGATCCCATGACCGCCAGAGCCGACGCCAGCAGCGCCGTCGCGGCGACACCGCCGACCAGTCCGAGCTTGGCGTGCCGCTCGCTACCGCCACTCTCCGCGGCGCGGCGCCGCAGCCACCCCGGCAACCACCAGATAGCGACCGCCGCCAGCAAGAAGACGGCGGGAAACACCGTCGGTTGGTTGCGCCGCAGCGACCACATCAAACCCGGCAGGATGCTCGGGTAGTACAGCACCGGAATGCTGGCGCCCACCAACACGGCCACGCAGCTCGTGCTTGCCGCGCCACGGCGGCGCTCGAGAATCAGCAACGCACCGCCGGCAAGCGCCAGCAAGTAGGCGACGGGTGTCGTGGCCAGCACCAAACGCGCCACCGACCGGGCCCGCCAACCGGTGGCCACAACCGGGCGCAACCACAGCGCGTACAGACCGAGGGCGATCAACGCCACGGCGAACGCCCACCGAACCCGGCTTGATGTCCACATGCCCGTCGGCGCCACCGCCGCCTCGTCGCCGCCGGCGTCGGCGTGGTGGCGTCGGCGCCCGGTCCATACGGCCAGCAGCAGCAGCGCGATCGCCGGCGCGATCGGCAACACGAACCAGGGCGAATCGAGAACCACCAACCAGATGTCCCACAGGTACGGAAGCGCGAACGTCGTGTACACGAGTAGCGCATGCAATCCGAGGATGAACAGCGGGCCCCAGAGAACGATGACGTCACGACGCTTGAATCGACCGACGAGCAGGTCAGCAACCAGCAGTCCGCCCAGCGGCAGCACCAACCAGCTCAGCCAGATGTGTGCCTGCCAGCCCAGACCGAGCGCGATGCCGGCCAGAAGCCCGTAGGACGCCGCTCCATGGCGCCGGTACACCAGCAAACCGTAAACACCGACGATTATCAGGAGTTGCGGCACCGCTTCGGCGTTGGCGTAGCGCGAGTACCAAACTTGCGCCGGCGACAGGAACAAGAACGCCGCCGCGGAAATGCCGGCGGCGGTGCCGGCGATACGCCTGCCGAGAAAGAAGAGGCCGATTACGCTGGCGATCGCCAGCAGTGTGGTCGTGCGCAGCGCCCCTTCGATGCCGGCCGCCCAATAGCCGATGGCGATCGTGCTCGGGTACAGAGGCAACCCGTGCGGCACCACGTTCCCGATCTCCGGGTCCATCAGGTACCAGCCGAGGAACTGCGGCCCGTAGTGAGCGCGCGACCTCCGATAGTCCGGGCCCAGGAAGTCCGCCCAGGCGCTCTCGGGTAGGTCCCTGACCATCTCGTCGTAGTACACGAGGCCGCCGTGGCGCGCCATCGACACGCCGGCGAGCACGTAAGCGGTCGGATCGCGGGCGCCGATGATCTGCTCGAACGACGGTGTGTACCAGACACTGCCGGCGAGGAGCACGACGGCAACAACGAGCGCCGAAAGATCCGGCTTCCAGTCGCCGGTGCCTGTCGACAGCCGGCGACCGCTTCTGTAGGCCTGCGCCCCGAGCAACACGATGAGTACCGCGGCGATGCCGGCGAGATTGCGCGCCGTGAACACGCCCGTCTGCACCAGCACGAGCCCGGTCCACAACAGACATGCCCAGGCCATCGCCAGCTCGGCGAACAGCCGCTCGACAAGGGGCCAGCGGCGTACCGACGATTCTTCGGGCACACCGAGCACGAAGATCAGGCGCCCCAGGAACCATGGCAACACCACGAGCGCCAGCAGCGTCACTGTGGTCGACATCATCGGACGGTGTCCGGCGTCGGCGCCTGCTTCAACGGTCCGAATGCCATTTGTTGGAGCTCGTCGGCAACAGCTCTTCGATGTGGCGCCGCGTCGCCGCCGAAGCACCGCCCGGCACCACGGCATCCGACAGGTCCGTCGCCACCGCCGCCCAGGTGCGGCGAGCAACGTCCTTCTGCACCGGTGCGCACGTCGCCGCCAAAGCGACGAGCCGCGCCTCGAGTTGCGCCGTCGCCTCGTCGATGTCCGGATATCCAGCGCCGAAATCGCGCGCCGTTTGTCGCAGCCCCTGCCTGAGGCCCTCGTCTCCGATGAGTGCGCGAACCGTGGCGTCCAACGTCGGGACCAGCGCACTGCCGAGATCAGTCTTGACGACTACCCCCTCCGGAAGATCGTCGTAGAGCGGGCAGTCCGGTACGAGCACCACCTTGCCGGCCGCCAACGCGTGCACCAGCAGCAGGCGATCCGAGGCCCGCAGATCCTCGGCAAGAAAAAGAAGCATGCCCGCATCTCTCGCCACTTCGGCAAGGCGCTCCGACGAGGCATTCAGAACCCAGTCGATGCGGTCGTGAATTCCGAGGTGGCGGGCCGCCGGGGCGGACACCGAGAAATACACCGGGGCACTGACGCACACCGAGACGTGGGCGTGACGCTCGATGGCGAAGATCGCCGCGGCCGCCTTCATGGCGCTGACCGCGTACGACTCGTTGGTCGTCGTGATGGCGATGCGCGGCAAGCGGCCCGAGCCGGCAGCCTCCTGTTCCCATTCAGCCACGTCGTCCACCATCCCGAGGTATGCAACGCCCACGTCCCTGCCGCCGCGCGCCGTCAACTGCTTGGCGAGCGCCGGCCACGCCGCCAGCAC
>CBDUXW010000003.1:0-23126 GCA_965371275.1 uncultured bacterium
CTTCTTGTCCACCACAACCACGATCCGCGGGTTTTGATACTGAAAGCCGCCGCCGCGTTCCAGGCTCGGGAACGGACGGCGTCGAGATTCCCTGCTCGCTGGTGTCCGGCTCCGTCCCGGTCGCACGCCTCCGTGTGATTGCGAAGTACTTTATAAGACAAAGGTAAAGCTCGCAAGTACCTTTTCCTGGGGGCGAGCCCGTTGCCAGCTATGATTAGCGCCCATGCCCTATCGCAGCGGACGACATTTTCTGCAGATCCCCGGACCGACCAACGTTCCCGACCGGGTTCTTCGCGCCATGGACCGGCCGGTCATCGACCATCGCGGACCGGAGTTCGCCGCGCTGACGCGCGAGGTGATGGCCGGCTTGAAGGGGGTTTTCGGCACCTCGTCGCCGGTGATCGTGTTTCCGGCGTCGGGCAGCGGCGCCTGGGAGGCGGCACTGGTGAACACGGTTTCGCCGGGCGACCGCGTGCTGAGCTTCGATCAAGGATTTTTCGCCAACGGCTGGGCGAGCGTGGCGGAACGCCTCGGGCTGGAGGTCGAGACCATGGCGCAGGATTGGCGCCGTGCGATCGACGCCGCGGCGCTGCAAGAGCGCCTGGCGACCGACGACAGGCACGAGATCAGAGCGGTCCTGGTGGTGCACAACGAGACCTCGACCGGCGTGGTGAGCGACATCGACGCGATTCGCGACGCTCTCGATTCCGCCGAACATCCGGCGCTGCTACTGGTCGACACCGTTTCCTCGTTGGGCTCGATGGACTACCGGCACGACGAGTGGGGTGTCGACGTTACCGTCGCCGGCTCGCAGAAGGGCCTCATGCTGCCGCCGGGATTGGGCTTCAACGCGGTCAGCAAGAAAGCGCTCGGCGCCGACGCTGGTTTGAAACGTTCGTACTGGGACTGGCAGCCGATGCTGACCGCCAACGAGAGCGGTTTCTTTCCCTACACGCCGGCTACGCCGCTGCTTTTCGGCCTGCGTGAATCGCTGGCGATGCTGCAGGAAGAGGGCCTCGACAAGGTATTTGCCCGTCACGCACGCCACGCGGCGGCGACGCGCAGCGCGGTGGCAGCCTGGGGCCTGCACGTCTATGCGCTCGAGCCGTCGGCTGCGAGTAACTCGCTTACCGCGGTGATCGTTCCGGAGGGCGTCGACGCCGACGCCGTCAGGCAGGTCATTCTGGAGCGTTACGACCTGTCGCTGGGCACGGGGCTCGGACAGGTGAAGGGCAAGCTGTTCCGCATCGGCCACCTCGGCGACCTCAACGACCTGATGCTCGCCGGCACTTTGTGCGGCGTAGAAATGGGCTTGCGGGCGGCGGACGTGCCGTTCACAGTGGGTGGCGTCGCCGCGGCGATGGAGGTTCTGTCGACATGAGCGCCGTTTCTCGGGGCCTCGCCGCACTCCTTGTCCTGGCGCTGCCGGTGCTGGCCTGCAGCGACGGCGCCGACGGCTTGATCGAGATCAAGCTCGGCCACGTCGGCGCGCCGGGATCCCTGTTCGCGCTGTCGGCCGAGGAGTTCGCGCGCCGCGCCAACGAAACCCTGGCGGGGCGTGCCGAGGTGGTGGTTTTCGGCTCCAGTCAGCTCGGCGGCGACGAGCTCATGCTGCAAAAGCTCAAGCTCGGAACCCTCGAGCTGGCGCTACCTTCGACCATCATGTCGTCGTTTGTTGCCGAGTTCGGCCTTTTCGAGATGCCGTATCTCGTGCAGGACCGGGAGCACATGCGACGCATCGAGGAACAGATCGTGTGGCCGGATCTGGTGCCGCTGGCCGCTGTGGCGGGCTACGAGGTGATCGCCGTGTGGGAAAACGGCTTCCGCCACGTGACCAACAACGTGCGACCCGTGGTCGTGCCCGAGGACCTCAGCGGCATCAAGCTGCGCACGCCGCGCGGCCTCTGGCGGGTGCGCATGTTTCAAGCCTTCGGCGCCAACCCGACGCCGATGCCGCTGTCGGAAGTGTTCGTGGCCCTGCAAACGGGGGCGATGGACGGCCAGGAAAACCCGTTCGCCCAGATCTACAGCTCCAAGTTCCACGAGGTTCAGGAGTACCTGTCGCTCACCGGCCACGTGTACACGCCGGCGTATCTCACCGCCGGCGCGAGCTCTTGGAGTCGACTGCCCGAAGACGTGCGCACGACGCTCGCGGAAGTGGCGCGTCAAACGCAGCAATTCGTATACGAAACCGCGGCGGGCATGGACGCCGAGCTGCTCGAAGAGCTGGCTGCCAGCGGCGTACAGGTGAACGAGGTCGACCGGCAGCGGTTCCTCGAAGCCAGCCGCTCGATTTACGACGAGTTCGGCCACGAAGTTCCCGGTGGCAGCGAGCTGTCGGCGCGAGCCATCGCGTTGGGGCGTTCTTGAGCAAGCTCGAGCGTTTTCTCGAGACCGTCGTGCTTGTCTTGATGACCGCGCTGGCCGTGCTCGTGGTCGTCGGGGTCGGTTTCCGCAAGGCGGGCGCGGCGCTGGTGTGGTACGACGAGCTGGCGTCGATACTGCTCGCCTGGCTGACCTACTACGGCGCCAGCCTGGCGGCGCTGCGGAATGCTCACATCGGTTTTCCCCGATTTGTCGCGACGCGGACGCCGGCGATGCGGCGGGCGCTCGTCCTCACGCGCGAAGCGATCGTCGTCGGCTTCTTCGTGCTCGTCGCCTGGACAGGGTGGCAGGTGCAGTCCGTGCTGGCGGGAACCTACCTGGTCAGCATGCCCTCGATCCCCACGGGGTTGGCGCACTCGGTGATTCCCGTCGGTGCACTGCTGTTCGTCGTCACCGAGCTGGCAAGCGTCCGGCAGCGCCTGGACGACGCGAACGCCGGCGTCGGTACGAACGCGGCACCGGCACCGCTGCCCGAGGAGGAGCCATGACGTTGTTTTTCATGTTCCTCGGACTGGTGGCGCTGGTGCTCATCGACGTACCCATCGCGGTGGCGCTCGGCGTGATTACGGTCGCGGCGATGGTAGCGACCTCGGGCGCGGCCATGTTGCCCAACGTCGGCCTGGTGTTGTTCGACGGCGCCACCAAGTTTCCGCTCATCGCGATTCCCTTGTTCATTCTCGCCGGCGCGATCATGAACTCATCGGGGATCTCGCGGCGGCTAATCGCCCTCGCCTCGGCGCTGTTCGGCTTCGTGCGCGGCGGCCTGGCGATGGTCAGCATCGGCGCGTCGCTGTTTTTCGCCGAAATTTCCGGCTCGGCGGTGGCCGATGTAGCGGCGCTCGGCTCGATCCTCATCCCGGCGATGGAGCGCAAGGGATACCCGAAGGAGCTCGCCGCCGCCATTACCTCGTCGTCGGCGACACTGGCGGTCATTATTCCGCCCTCAATTCCGATGATCCTGTACGCCGTCATGTCGGGAAGCTCGGTGGTCGAGCTCTTCGTGGCCGGAATCATCCCGGGCCTCGTGGGCGGGATCTTGATGATGGGGGTCGCCTACGCCATGGCCGTCAAACACGGCTATCCGGTCGAACAAGCGTTTCAGCTGCGCCGCGTGTGGACGACGTTCAAGGAGGCAGCATGGGCGCTCTTGCTGCCGGTGATCATCCTCGGCGGCATATTCACGGGCTGGGTGACCGCCACCGAGGGCGCCGGTCTGGCGGTGGTCGCCGCCACGGTCATCGGCGCGTTCGTATATCGCGAGCTCGACCTCGTGCACCTGCGCCGGTCGATGCTCGAGGGCGGAGTGCAGACGGCCGTCGTGCTTCTTCTGGTGGCGACGTCGGCGTTATTGGGCACCTTTCTCACCGAAGCACAGGTTCCGCAGCGATTGGCGGCGGGGATGGTCTCGTTGACCGCGAATCCGTACCTGATCCTGGCCATCCTCAACGTCTCCTTCCTGGTCATCGGCCTGTTCCTGCACTCCGCGGCGGCGATCATCCTGGTCGTCCCGATCGTCATGCCGCTGGTGAATGCCGCCGGTATCGATCCGGTACACTTTGGCCTCGTCGTAACACTCAACCTCGGAATCGGCCAGCAAACACCGCCGGTAGCCAGTGTTCTGGTAACCGCGTGCTCGGTGGCCAAGGCCGACATCTGGGAGGTGAGCAAGGTCAACGTTCGCTTCATCGCCGTGCTTCTGGTGGTGTTGATCATGGTCACCTACGCCCCGGCAATTCCCATGAGCCTGGTGAATCTGTTCTATCGCTGAGCTCCGATCCCAACGTCGTCAGCTTCGCTTCGTGCACTGAGGTTGACGGCAGATCGCGGCCGCCTCTAAGGTGGGCACCGCAACGTGGCACCGCATGAGCGTCAACCTCTGGAGGTACCAATGAAGCAAAATCGGATCCTGGGCGGCCTGTTACTGGTCGTGGCGATCATCGTCCTGGCCGGCCAGTTCGTCGACCTGGGCAGCGACTGGTGGGACGTGGACTACTTGACCATCGCGGTGTGCGGGATTAGCGGCGCGATGCTCCTGCGCGATTCGGGTTGAGGGAACACTCCGGACTCACGGCGCGGTGAGCCCGTTCTATCGATGAGCTCCGATCCCATACTCGTCGGGCACGACCGCCGCGTCGCCACGGTCGTACTCAACCGACCCGAGAAACTGAACGCCCTGAACCTGGCGGCGTGGGTGCGCCTCGGTGAGGCGTTTGTGGAGCTGAACGGGGACACCGAGGTGCGTTGCGTGATTCTGCGCGGCGCCGGAGGCAAAGCATTCGCCGCCGGCGCCGATATCACGGAATTCGAAAACGAGCGCAGTAACGTCGAGGAAGCGAAGCGTTACGGCGAATCGGTCGACGTCGCTATGAAGGCCATTGCCGAAAGCCCGCACCCGACGATCGCGCTGATCGAAGGCGCTTGCATCGGCGGCGGACTCGAGATCGCCGGCGTGTGCGACATGCGGATTTGCGGCGCCTCCAGCCGCTTCGGCGTGCCGATCAACAAGCTGGGCTTGACCATGGCCTATAGCGAGTTGCGGTCATTGTTGTCATTGGTCGGTGAGGCCACCGCCAAAGAAATCCTCCTCGAAGGCTCGGTGTTCGGCGCCGAGCGCGCCCTGGCGATGGGCCTCGTCAACCGTGTCGTTCCCGACCACGACGTCGCCTCCGTGACCTACGACACGGCGCGCCGCATCGCCGCCCGCGCACCGCTGGTGAATCGCTGGCACAAGAAGTTCATTCGCCGCCTCGCCGACCCGGCGCCGCTGACGCCCGCGGAGATCGACGAGGGTTACGCCGCTTTCGATACCCAGGACTTCCAGCGCGGTTATCGGGCGTTCCTGGACAAGACGGACCCCGAATTCGAGGGCGATTGAGCATGAGCAACGACGGTACGGGTGCCGGCGAGCCTGGCGACGGCAACGCCGCGCCCACGGGCGGCGCGGCGTCCGCCCCCTCCCCCCTCGAAGGCATCAAGGTCATCGAGCTCGGCCACATCATGGCGGGGCCGGTGTGCGGCCGCATGCTCGCCGACATGGGCGCCGACGTCATCAAGGTCGAGCGGGTGCCGGGCGGCGATCCGTCGCGCAGCTTCGTGCCGCCCGATATCGATGGCGAGTCGGCGGCGTTCATGATGCTCAACCGCAACAAGCGCGGCATCGCCGTCGACCTCAAGGAGCCGGAAGGTGTGGCGTTGACCCGCCGCCTCATCCGCACCGCCGACGTTGTCATCGAGAACTACCGGATCGGCACATTGGACCGTTTGGGACTCGGCTACGACAGCGTGCGGCGCGACAACCCGGGCCTTGTGTGGTGCGAGATCTCGGGATTCGGGCGCACCGGTCCGTTCGCCGAGCGCGGCGGTTTCGACCTCATTGCGCAGGGGTACAGCGGCCTGATGAGCCTCACGGGGGAAGGCCCGGGCCGCCCGCCCGTGAAGTGCGGCGTTCCGCTGACCGACGTGACGGCGGGCATCCTCGGCGCCCTCGGCGTGGTCACGGCCGTTCTCCACCGCCTGCTCACCGGTGAAGGTCAGCGTGTCGACACCTCGCTGTTCGAGGCCGGCATCACGCACACGTACTGGCAATCGGCCATGGCGTTGGCCACGGGCGCGGCGCCGGGTCCGCTCGGCTCCGCGCATCCGTTGAGCGCGCCCTATCAAGCCTTCGCGACCGCCGACGGCTGGATCAACGTGGGCGCCTCGAGTCAGGCGAGTTGGGAGAAGGTTCCCGACATCGTCGAGCTGTCGTGGCTCTCTGAAGATTCGCGCTTCGTCGACAACGCCGGACGCATGGCCAACCTCGGGGAGCTCGTCGACATCCTCGAGCCGGCGTTCCGACAACGGACGACCCAGGAGTGGCTCGATCGGTTCACCGCCGCCGGCGTGCCGGCGGGGCCGGTGGCCGACGTGGGCGAGATGCTCGCGCATCCGCAGACGGTGGCGCGCGACATGGTGACCGAGGTCGACCACGCCAGCGTCGGCGAGATGAAAACGATCGGCTTTCCGATCAAGTTCAGCGCCAGTCCGGCGGCGGTGACCCGCGGCGCTCCCACGCTCGGGCAGCATACGCGTGAGGTGCTGCTGGAGCACGGGTACAAGAACGAGGGAATCGAGTCGCTGGCGGCGTCGGGAGTGATTATCTGTAGCTAGCAGGCCGGCGTTCACGCCCCGATCAAGCCGACTCTGCGGCAGTCACCTCCAGTTTTCGACCGAAGGCGCGCTCGAAGAGCGGCGCCTGCTTCTGGGTCTCGTACACCTCGACGCCCGGATGCTGCTCGGCGATGAGCTGCATCGTGACCTTCTTCTTGCCGATGCGCACATCGACGTCCTTGACCCGGCGGGCGCGGGCGCGCTCGAGAAACTCGGCGAACCGCAGGCAGCAGGTGAGTCGAAGCAACAGCGTCTTGTCCCGCGCGGAGATCAGGGTCCGCAGGGGTCCGGGCCGCGGGTCGCCCTTGCGATGAAATCGAACGAGCAGCGTCAACAAGCTCAGGTCGCGGTGGCTCATGCCGGGCAGCAACGCCGTGTCGATGAGAAATGCGCCGTGGCGATGGTGGCTGTGATAGCCAACCGCCATGCCGATGTCGTGCAGCAGCGCCGCCTCGTCGAGCAAGCGAGCTTCCTCCCAGCCATAGCCGTGCAGCGGCTTGAGCTCGTCGAACAGCCGCCGACTCAAGAAACGAACGTGCTCGGTGTGCCCGATGGGCTGCGGAAAGTGCGAGAACAGATTGTGTACGCCGAAGTCGCGGACCACGGGAACGAGGTGGGGCTCGGGCAGGAAGCGGTTGAAGAATATCCCCTCGCGCAACCCTTGCCCGGAGACATACATTCCGGGTAAATCAGCCTCGCGCAGCAGTGTCTGGTACACCAGCGCCCCGGCGACGATGATGTCGGCGCGGTCCGCTTTGATTCCCGCCATCCGGGCCCGTCGAGCAGACGTCTTCGAGATGAGGCTCTCGACCAGTCGCTCCAGGTCGGCACGGTCGAGAAAATAGCCGTGTAGCTGCGACAGCGGATACCCCTTGCGGCGCTGCACGGCGCGCGCCAGGTTGCGAACCGTTCCTCCCATGGCCACCAGGGGATCGGGTTGGGCGCGGATTTCCGCCGCGACACCGGCAAGCTTCTTGCGCACCCGCGCGCGGAGCTTCTTGATTTCCTTGTCGTTCGGAGGATCCGACGACAAATAACTCTCGGTCAGTCGCACAGCACCGAGCGGGAAGGCGCTCCCGGCCTTGAACGTGCGCCGCTCCATGCGCGAGACCTGCGCCGAACCGCCGCCGAGGTCCATGACCCAGGCATCGTCGAGCTCGAAACTGTTGGCCACGGCGAGGACGCCGTACGCTGCTTCTTCCTCGCCGGCGAGCACCGTAACGTCGAGGTCGAGCTCGCGTACGCGCTCGAGAAACTCGGCGCCGTTGGACGCATCTCGCGAGGCGCTGGTGGCGACAACCGTGAGGTCGCCGAGGTGCGTGTCGCGCGCGTAATCGCCGTACAGCTGCAACGCCGTGACGGCGCGATCCATGGCCGCTTGGGTGAGCGCGCCCGTGCGCGCCAAGCCTTCGGCGAGCCGCACCGGCTCACGCACCTGCTCGGCGAGCCGATACCACTCGCCGGGCTCGCAGGCGTAGACCACGAGCCGCATGGTGTTGGAGCCGAGGTCGACGATGCCGATGCGCTTGACGCTCAAGAGGTCTGGCCCAGGTTCCTCGATAGCCTATCGCACGCCGCCGGGGAGCTGATTTTCACGCCTTCGACAAGGCGCGGCGTGCGCGGTGAAAGCCTGCACGGTAAGCTGCTCCTCGCAAGCCTTCATCCTCCACCTAGGCTGGCGGGCACGAGCGAAGATGGCCTCCTCAAGGGTCTACGGGCGTATCGGTACCTTCCTGGTATTGCTGTACGGCTTCCTCGTCGGCCTCGACATGATGGGGCTGTCGTTCAAGCTGTTCGGCGGCGGCTTTGCCGAAGCGCTGATCAGCCAAACGGCGAACCCTTTCGTCGGCCTCTTCGTCGGAATTCTCGCCACCTCGCTGGTGCAGAGCTCGTCGACGACGACCTCCATCGCCGTCGGCTTGGTGGCCGCCGACGCGCTCACCATTCAAGGCGCGATTCCGATCGTCATGGGGGCGAACATCGGCACGTCGGTAACCAACACGCTGGTATCGCTGGCCCACGTGTCGCGGCGCGAAGAGTTCCAGAGAGCGTTCGCCGGCGCCACCCTGCACGACTTTTTCAACTGGATGGCGGTGCTGATCCTGTTTCCGCTCGAGTACTTCACCGGTTATCTCGAATACACCGCGGAGCACATCACGGGATTGGTGGAAGGGATCGGCGGTGTGGACCTGTTCGACCCGCTGCGCGCGGTCGTTCGCCCTGTCTCCACGCTTCTTTCAGGGACGCTCTTGGGCGGATCGGGAGTGCTGACGCTGATCGTCGGCGTCAGCACGCTCATGCTCAGCCTCAAGCTGCTGGTCGACTTCCTCAAAGTGGTGATGTCGGAACGCGCCGAGCAAGTCTTGCATCGCACCTTGTTTCGCTCACCTTGGGCCGCGGCGGCCGCCGGCACCGGCATGACCGTAATGGTGCAGAGCAGCTCCATCACGACATCGGCGATGGTGCCGCTGGTCGGCGCGGGAATCGTGAAGCTGGAGCAGCTGTTCCCGTTTACGATCGGCGCCAACATCGGCACCACCATCACCGCCATGCTCGCCGCCCTGTCGACCGCCAGCCCGGCAGCCGTCACCGTTGCCTTTGCGCACCTGGTCTTCAACCTGTCGGCGGCGCTGATCGTTTATGTGCCGCCGCCAATGCGCGCTATCCCGTTGGCCCTCGCCCGCGGGATCGGTAGACTCGGCAGCAACAACCGGGTGCTCGCCGGCGTGTACATCATCATCGTGTTTTACGGGATCCCGCTATTGTTGTTGTTTCTCAGCGGCGTTTTCTCGGGAGAGTGACTCATGCTCAGACGTCTGTTCGGATCCGCAGCGCAATCGACGCTGGTGGACGTGGCTTTTCGCGATTTTTCCGGGATGCTGCAGCAGTCCGCCAAGATGTTCGACCTGGCAATGGCGGCGCTGCTCGACAACACGCCGCTCGAAGCCGATCTCGACGACATGGACAACGCCGTCGACGACGGTGAACGCATGATCCGCCGGACGGTCCTCCAGCACTTGAGCCTGAGTCCGGAGAAAGACCTGGTCGCCAGCCTCATCCTGGTCAGCATCGTGCAGGATGCCGAGCGGGTCGGCGACTTCGCGCGCGGCTTGGGCGAGCTCCCGGAGCTCGCCAAGGGACCCCGAAGCGGTCCCTATGCCGACGAGCTTCGAGATCTGTCGGGTCGCGTACGGCCGTTGTTCGAGAGTTGCGAGAAGGCATTTTGCGACGATAACGCCGACCTGGCTCGCACCGTCGTCACGACCCACACCAAAATCAAGGCCGACCTGATCGCCTACACGGCTCGCCTCGCCGACAGCGATTTGTCCGCCGACATGGCCGTCGTCTACGCCTCGGCGGCGCGCATTCTGCGCCGCGTCAGCGCCCATCTCAGCAACATCGCGTCGTCCGTGGTGCAGCCCTTCGACAAGATGCGGCACGGTGACGAGGACGTCTGAAGGGACGGCGCCCCACGGCGCCGAGCTCGGTCCCGCGGCAGAGCACGATCCGCTGCCGCCGACACTCGCGGACTTCGGTGGCCCGGTTGTCGAGCTCGATCCGCAAACACCGGCGTCATCTGCCCTGAAGGCTGTGTTTCTGGCGTTGTTGCCGGCGATCGCCGCCAACGAGGACGGCGTCCGGGAGGGCCTCCCGGGCCCGTATTTGCACGATTTCCGGGTCGCCATACGCCGTACGCGCACCGGGTTGCGCCAACTCAGAAAGGTCCATCCGAAGGCGGCGGCCAAGCGCTTCGCTCGGGACTTTGCGTGGCTCGGCGACGGTACCGGCCCGATCCGCAACCTCGAGGTGTATCGCGCCGCCATCGAGAAATTCACACGCAGTCGACCGGAGCTCCGGGAAGAACCGCAGGCGCTTGTGGACTTTCTCCGTGAGCGTCAAGAGGCGGAGCAACAGCACGTGCGCCAAGCTTTCGAGTCCGATCGCTACCGGCGCCTGAGAGCGGACTGGGACGACTTCCTGCAACCGGTTGAAGCCTCTGGAAACGGCGACACGAAGCCCCCGGAGAAGGCCGGCGCGGCAACAGCAGTAGACGCCGATCGCCCGATCATCGAGGTCGCTGTCGAGCGGGTCGGCGCGGCGCACCGGCGCGTGGTCGAGACTGGAAGCTCGATCTCCGACCGAACGCCGACCTCGCATCTCCACCGGCTGCGCCTCGATTGCAAGAAGCTCCGCTACTTGCTGGAGTTCTTCCGCAGCCTTTGCCTCGAGGAGCCGGCAGTGCAGCTCATCGGCGCGCTCAAGCGCCTGCAGGACAATCTCGGCGACCTCAACGATCTTCGTATACAGCTTCAATTGACGGCTGAGTTCGGCGATCTCACGCCGTCGGGCGACACACCGGAGAGCGAAGTGGCGGAACTCGTCGCCTTCTTGGAGAATGACCTACGGCATGAGCTGGAGTGTTTTCCGTCACGCTTCGCGGAGTTTACCGAGACGGGAATCGACAGCGTGTTCGGCGACACGACGGCAACCGAGAACACGGAGATCTGATGCTCGAGAAGATCGACGTCAGCAAGACAATCTCGAAAGACGAGTACAAGAACCGACTACCCGGCCTGCGGCGGCGTCTTTTCAACCTGCAGCGTGCCTGTTGGGATAACGCGATCGGCATCGTCGTCGTCTTCGAGGGGTGGAGCGCCTCCGGCAAGGGTGCGGCCATCAAGAAGCTCACCGAACGGCTCGAGCCTCGCGCTTTCGAGATACACGCCGTACAAGAGCCGCGCACGCACGAGATACCGCTGCCCTGGCTCTACCGCTTTTGGATCAGACTGCCTTCCTACGGCCGCCTGGCGATTCTCGACCACGGTTGGCACCGCGTGGTTACGCACGGCTACGTCGACGGCTCACTGTCGGAAGCCCGGAGGATCCGCATGTTCGAGGACATCAACTCCTTCGAGCGCGGGCTCAACGACGATCGCTACGAGGTGGTGAAGTTCTTCATGCATATCACTCGGGATGAACAAGAGCGGCGCTTCGAGCAGCTCCAGTCGGACGACGCCACGAAGTGGAGGGTCGACGCCAAGGACTGGAAGCAAAACCGCAGCTACGACGCTCATCTCAACGCCGCCGAGGAGCTGCTCGCGAGAACCGAGACGGAATGGGCGCCCTGGACGATCGTCGAGGCCCATCAGCCACGGTGGGCACGCATCAAGGTGTTCGAGACGCTGATCGAACGGCTCGAGGAGGAGCTCCCCGGGCACGAAGACGTCGAACTGCCGGGCACGGACCCGGCCGGGTGCTGACGATGCTCGAGACGATCGACCTGACCCAGACCCTCGACAAGGACAGCTACAACGAGCAGCTCTTGGAGCAGCAGCTCCTACTCCGCCAGCTGGCGCAACGACTGTACGATGAGAAGCGCTCGCTGATCGTCGTGTACGAAGGATGGGACGCCGCCGGCAAGGGCGGCAACATCCGGAGATTCACCGAAAAGCTCGACCCCCGCGGCTACCAGGTGCACTCCATCGCGGCGCCCGAAGGTGAGGACAAGACGCATCACTACCTGTGGCGTTTCTGGCGCCGCCTCATCCCCCCCGACGAGAAACAGATCGTTGTCTTCGATCGAAGCTGGTACGGGCGCGTGATGGTCGAGCGTGTCGAGGGATTTGCCCGGAAACGGGAGTGGAAACGGGCATTTCGCGAGATCAACGACTTCGAGCGGCAGCTCACCGACGCCGGAATCATGATGGCCAAGTTCTGGCTCCACATCAGCGAGGACGAACAATTGCGGCGCTTCGAATCGCGGCGCGATACCCCCTACAAGGCATTCAAGCTCACCGACGAAGACTGGCGAAACCGCGACAAGCACGACGCCTACGCGGCCGCCGTCGACGAGATGCTGATCAAAACCAGCACGATCAACGCCCCCTGGACGGTGATCGAAGGCAACTGCAAGCGCTTCGCACGAGTAAAAGCGCTCCGGACGCTGGCCCGGACGATTGCAGAGGGGCTGAATGCCGAACCGGCTACAGGACCATAGGTGAAGAAAGTGCTACGCAAAGCTGTGCCGCGGGGGGATCCGGAGCCTTTCCCGAGGCCAACGAAAGATCGCTCCGGCGACGGGAGGTCGAATCGATATGGACGCCGGTGAGCTGCGCATCCTCGAGGCGCTCGACGCCGCCGTCAGCTCGGAAGCGGCCACGGCGAAAATCGGCGAGATCGTCGCCCGGGTCGAAGGGTCGCTGAACGAGCACCCGCGGGAGGTGATGGCCTGGGAGCCGATTCCGCTCGAGGTCTACGGCGGTTCCGTACCGCCGATGATCGCGTCGAGCTGGGTGTTCATCTTGCGCGCTGATGTCGACACGGGCGCCGAGCGGCACCCGAACAGTCATCAGCGCATGATCGCGTACCGCGGCGACGGCGACTTCCAGACCCGAACCGGAACCGAGTGGGACTCGAACTTGCTCACCAGTGACCCGTCGGCTCCGATCGAGCGACGGTGGGTCTCGATCCCGCCCAATGTGTGGCACCAGTCGGCAGGCCCCGCGCAAGACTGGGTCGTGGTCTCGTTCCATACGGTGCCGCACGGCGAGCTCATCGAGGAGCGGCCCCACCCGGACGACGATACCGGGTTCCAGCAGATGAAATACGTCGGCGGTTAGCCGGCGGACGGTAACTTCAGTTCGTTGCTTGGGCTGCTCTTCGATCTCGCCTGCCCGCCGTCCCGTCGGCTACAAATTCTCCAGCACCCAGGCGAGCTTGCGCCCGTGAATCATCATCTGTGCGAATGCCTCGGGGAGCTCGTGGTCGTGGATCGCCGCGACGGCGCGGTCCACGTCGTAGGCGAGGCGATGGTGCTCGACTTCGAATTCGCCGCTCTGGACGTGAAGAAGGGCGTAGGTGGCGCGGGGATCGCCGTCGTCCGGCCGGCCGACGCTGCCGGTGTTGATGAACGTCGTCGCCGCCACCCGACGCACGAACGGACGGTGTGAGTGACCGCAGATGACGGCATCGGCTGCCGCCATGTCGGCGAGCTCGACGAGACGCTCCTCGGGGGTGTCGGGGTAAAGATGCTCGTGTACCGATGCCGGACTGCCGTGCGTCAGCAGAAAGGTCAGGCCGTCGACATCGATGCGGCGCTCACGGGGTAGTGCCGCCAAGTAAGCGCGGGTGTCGGCCGACAGCTGCCGCCAGGCCCAGCCGAAGGCCACGTACTTCTCGGGGCGTTTCGACTGCCGCCAGGCAGCATCGTTGTCGGGAAACGCCAGAACCTTCTGGTCGTAGTTGCCGATGACGCTGACCGCACCGGTTTCACGCAGGCGCGATACCACCTCGTCAGGAAAGGCACTGTAGCCGACGAAGTCACCGATGTTCCACACTCGGCGGGCGCCCTTCTCCGAGGCATGCTCGAGCACGGCCTCGAGCGCCGGAAGATTGGCGTGAACGTCGCCGACGAGCGCGATTTTCACCGATCGAGACGCCGCTGCGTGCGCCGGCGACTCACTCGGCACTGTGCCACGAACCCGGTTCCGCGAGCGACAGCCACTGCGAGTCGATCGCTTTTGCCCCGGGTTCGGGGGTGAGACGCTCGTACTTGCCGTCGGGGAGCAGGTCTCGCGCCTGGGTGTTGTCGGCGAGCTGCCGGAAGAGGATCTCGTCGCGAATCGCGGTGCGATGCAGCTCGTCCTCAATCGGGAAGACCACCTCGACGCGGCCCTCGAGATTGCGCGGCATCCAATCGGCGCTGCCCGCAAACAGCTCCTCATCGCCGCCGTTGCGGAAGTAGTAGATACGCGAGTGCTCGAGAAACCGGCCGACGATCGACGTCACGCGAATGTTTTCGCTAACGCGCGGTACCCCGGGCCGCAGGCAACAGATTCCCCGCACGACGAGGTCGACTTTGACGCCGGCCATCGAGGCCTTGTACAGCGCTCGGATCACCGCCTTGTCGACGAGTGCGTTCAGCTTGGCGGCAATGTAGCCGCCGCCCCCGTCGCGCTCGTGCGCCGCGATCTCGCGCTTGATGCGCGACAGGATGCCTTTTTTCAGATTGACGGGAGCCACCAGTAGCTTGTTGTACGTCTGCTTGCGCGAGTAGCCGGTGAGCGAATTGAAGAGGTCTGAGACGTCGGCGGCGATCTCTCGATCGGTCGTGAAGAAGCCCAGGTCGGAATAGACGCGAGCGGTCACCGGACTGTAATTGCCGGTACCGAGGTGGACGTAGCGCATGATGCCTTGCGGCTCGCGGCGCACCACGAGGCACATTTTGGCGTGGATCTTGAGGCCCAGCAGGCCGTAGACCACGTGCACGCCGGCGCGCTCCAGCGAGCGCGCCCAGGCGATATTGTTCTCCTCGTCGAAACGCGCCTTGAGCTCGACCATCGCCGAGACCTGCTTGCCGTTCTCGCGCGCCTCCATGAGTGCCTCGACGACCGGCGAATTACGACCGACCCGGTACAGCGTTTGCTTGATCGCCAGCACGTCGGGGTCTTCAGCCGCGGCGCGGATGAAATCGACCACCGGTTGGAAGCTGTCGTAGGGGTGATGCAGGAGGATGTTGCGCCCGCGCAGCGTCGAGAAAATGTTCTCCTCGCTCGACACCAGCGCCGCCGGCATCACGGGAAGAAACGGCGGATCCTTGAGACCGGGCCGGTCGAGCTGCATGAGCTGCATGAGGTCCGCCAAGCCCAAGGGTCCGTCGGTGGCGAATACCTGGTAGGGCGCGATATTCAGGTTGCTGATCAGAATGTCGAGGATCTTGTCCGGCATCCGCGTGTCGACCTCGAGGCGCACCGACGAGCCGAAATGTCGCTGGCCGACGACCTCGACCATCGTCGCCAGCAGGTCCGAAGCCTCGTCTTCTTCGATCTCGACGTCGGCATCGCGGGTAATGCGGAACGGATACGAGGCGACAACCTCGAGGCCGGGGAACAAGAGGTCCAAGCTCGCCGCCACCACCTGCTCGAGCCAGACGAACTCAGCCGTGTCGGATCGCCCGAGACCGGCGGTGAGAACGTCATCGTCGTCGTCGCGTTGCGGCACGCGGATGAGCCGGTCGAACGTCGGCGGCACCTTGAGGCGCGCGAAGAGCTCCCCGTTGTCGGGGTCCTTCACCACAACCGCCAGATTGACGCTCAGGTTCGAGATGTGCGGGAACGGATGGCCGGGATCGAACGCCAGCGGCGTCAGCGCCGGGAAGATCTCGTTCTTGAAGTACTTGCGCAGCGCTTTTTGCTGCTTCTTCTTGAGATCGTCGTGGTCGATGACGCGGATGCCGGCGTCGGCGAGCCTCGGGCAAATATCGTCGCTCCAGCAGGCACCGAGACTCTCCAGCATCGGCACAATCAGCTTGCGGATCGCGGCGAGTTGCTCGGCCGGGGACATACCGTCGACCGGCGCTTCGAGGACCCCGCCGGCGAGCTGCCGGCGCAGGCCGCTCACACGAATCATGAAAAACTCGTCGAGGTTGCTGGCGAAGATCGAGACGAACTTGGCGCGCTCGAGCAGCGGCTTGCTCTGATCCAACGCTTCATCGAGCACCCGCTTGTTGAACTCCAACCAGCTCAGCTCGCGGTTGATGTAGTAGGTGCGGTGGTTCAGATTAGGCGCACCGCGCTTGCGGGCAACGGTAGCCGTAGGGCTGCTTTTCGAAGATGCCATGCAGATAAACGCCTCCCAGCGAATTCCTCTCAAGAATTAACATAGCAAGGTCGTAAACCAGGATCTAGCAACCCGTGAAACGATTACTATTGCTACGGCACGGCAAATCGGATTGGGATGCCGACTACGGTTCCGACCACGATCGGCCGCTCAAGCGCCGAGGAACGAGAGCCGCGGAAACGATGGGCCGATTCATATCGGAAGCAGGCGAGGAGCCGCAACTGGTGGTGTCTTCATCGGCGAAACGGGCGCTGACGACCGCTCGGTTGGCAGCCGACGCCGGCAATTGGGACTGCGACATCAGGACCGAGCCGGCACTCTACGGGGCGTCGACGGCAACCGTGCTCGGCGTGCTTCGCGAGCTCGATGAGGGCATCGACTCGGTGTTGCTGGCCGGTCACGAACCGACTTTTTCGACGTTGGCCGGAGAGCTCCTCGGTGGTGCCGACGTCCGGTTTCCCACCGCCGCCGCGGCCTTGATCGATCTGCGCATCGATGCCTGGTCCGCTGCCGACTATCGAACCGGAACCCTGATCTGGTTCGTCACGCCGCGGCTGCTCTGGAACACCGGTGTTTCCGGTCAGGGAGGCGAGAGCTAGGTGGACAAGTCAGACAAGGACGGCACCCCGCCCCGCGAGGACAAAGGCCGACGCGGACAACTCCGTGTCGTCGACGCCGACGGCCATCGCCACCGATTTTTGCGCGGCATGATCACCCATGACCTCGTCCAGCGGGGCCTCGACTTCGACGAAGCGTACGAGGCCGCCCGGGCGATACGTGAGCGGCTGGGAGATCAGGGCGAAGTCACCACCGCGCAGGTTCGAGCGGCGATCGAAGCCCAGCTCAGGGACATGTACGGTCCCGAGCTGCCAATCACACTCGCCGTACCGCCGCGGCCGACATCGAAGATCCACGTCATCTACCACGGTCAGCGACAGCCGTTCTCACGCGGCCTGCTGGCGCGCAGCATGCACGCGGCAGGCGTCGACCTCGACCGCGCCTACGCGTTGGTTACCGAGCTCGAATCGGCGCTCCTGGCCGGTGAGGAAACGGTGGTGCCGAGCAGCGAGATCGCGCGCCTGGCCGACGAGGTCCTCGAGGAACAGATCAGCGCTCGGGCCGCCCAGCGGTATCGCCTGCTGCGGCGCATCCGCAACCTGCCGCGACCCCTGGTGATCTACGTGGGCGGCGCCAGCGGCACCGGCAAGTCGACGCTGTCGCTCGAGCTCGCACCGTTGTTGCGCATCTACCGCATCAACGCCACCGACACGATCCGCCAGGTCATGCGCATGGTGTTCACGCCCAGCATCATGCCCGCTCTGCACACTTCGAGCTTCGAAGCCGCGGGGCCGGCGGAAACTATCGGCGTCGAAGATCGGCTCGGCTCACCCTTCGATCCCGAGTTCGCCGAACGGCTGATCGCCTCGTTCGATGAGCAGGCCAAGCGGGTGTGCGTCGGCGTGCGGGCTGTGGTCGAACGGGCCATCGCCGAGAACATGAGCATCGTCGTCGAGGGCGTGCATCTGGTTCCGGGACTCGTGCCGTTCCCCGACCTGGAGGGTGCCGCCTACCAGGTTCCGCTGGTGCTCGCGACACTGGAAGAGGAGTCGCATCGCACCCGCTTCCTGGCCCGCTCGCGATTCGGCGGTCGTCGTGCGGAGAGGTACTTGGAGAACTTCGAGTCGATCCGCCTCATCCACGAATACATCCTGCAGCAGGCCGAGACCTACGAGGTCCAGGAGCTCGAGACCTCCGAGGAGGAGGCCCCGGTGATCAGGACGCTGCAATTGGTCACCGGAATGTTGGAACGACGTTTGCCCTCGTTGGCATCGTCGGCGATGCACGTCGCCGGCAGTTCGATACCCACGTTGTTGCTCGTCATCGACGGGCTCCCGGATAGATCGGTGCTTACCCTGGGTGGCCGCACCCCGCTGCAGGCCGCCCACACGCCGACCCTCGACCGACTGGCTGCCGAGGGACAGTGCGGCCTCGCGGATCCCATTTCACCCGGGGTCGTTCCGGACACGGCGGCGGGAACCCTGGCGCTCTTCGGCCAGTCGCCCCTCGCCCTCAAGCGGGGACCCGTGGAGGCGCTCGGCGCCGGTTTCGACATGTCGGAGGGAGACGTCGCGTTACGCGGCAACTTCGCCACGGTCGACGCCACCGGCACGGTGGTCGACCGCCGCGCCGGCCGCATCCGCGCGGAGGCGGCGGAGCTCGCCGCCGCAATCGACCGGCTGCCGCTCCCCAAGGACCTGTCGCGCGAGGTTGAAGTCCGTGTGAAGGTCGGCACCGAGCATCGTCTGGCGGTAGTGCTGCGGGGCGACGGTCTGTCGGCGGAAATCGAGGGCAGCGATCCCGGCGAAGGCACGATTCCTTCACAACCCCAGACGCCCCGCCCCAAGGACCCCAACAACGAGCGGGCAATCTACACGGCGCGGGCGCTGGCGGTATTCGAGAAGGAGGCCCGCGGTGCCCTGAGCCAGCATCCGCTCAACGTTGCGCGCGGCAAGGCGGGCCTTCCCGAGGCCAACACCATCCTCACCCGCGGCGCCGGCAGAATTCATCGCCTGATTCCGCTCGAAGAAGCCGGTCTTCCCCTCCGGCTGGCGTGCGTCAGCGGCGACACAACCATTTTGGGGCTGGCCTCCTGGTTGGGGGCGCGCCCGATTACCACCGATGCCATGACCGCCAACCTCGACACGGACCTGGCGGCCAAGTTCGACGCCGCCAGCGACGCACTGCAACGCGACGACCTGGTGATCCTGCACGTGAAGGGAGCCGACATCGCGGCGCATGACCGCAGGCCTGATCTCAAGGTGGAGTTTCTGGAGAAGATCGATGTCGAATTGGCCCGCATCCTCGAGACCCGCGAGGGTCCGCTCCGCGTCGCGGTCGCTTCGGATCACGCCACCCTGTCGGAAAGCGGCCAACACGCGGCGGACTCGCTTCCGGTCTTGATTTGGGGTCCGGGAATCGAAGCCGACAAGGTGTCGAGCTACGACGAAACGTCGACGGGGGCCGGCGCGCTCGAACGCTTTCCGTTGCAGCTTTTGCTCAGTCGGCTCTTTGATCTGTCGTAAACAACGCCCCCGCGCCCGTTACAGTTCTGACCGAAGCACATCAGAGGGGAAAATACGCGAATCAAGCGCAGCAACGGTTAGAGTTGCCTACTCAAGGCAATCTGTCATAAGGTTCGTCCAATGCAGCCCTCGAGCGATCAGGCACTAATCAAGATACTTGCCGACCTCTTTCGTGAGTGCGGCGAGGCACACCGTCGGGCCTTCCGTGACACCGACGGCGTCGATCAGGACTGGCCGCTGTGGTATGCCGATCACCTGATGAGCCGGCTGAGCAAGCGCCTCAGGGCCAAATTCAGCAAAAGCGAGCTCGTCTACCTGCTGCTTGCCGCCGATCGAGAACGTGAATTCCGGGCGCCCGGCGCCGACTGGCCCGGCTACTACGCGAAGTTCTTCTACGATCGGTACTTGTAGGCGGAGTTGGTGGATTCGTTGCATTGCAGGCCAACTGCACCGGTTGCCCATCGCCAGGCACCAGCAGCCGGGGCGTCGCTTACGCTCGTGTTGCTGGCCGCCCTGGCAGCGGCTGCGACCGCACCGGGCCCACAGGACAACCAGAACCGCGGCCTGCTTCGCAACCCCGACGACCCTGCTTGGGACACGGCGGCGCCCGAGCAGTTCCGCATTCGCTTCATGACCACCAAGGGCGATTTCGTCGTCGAGGTGAATCGTGCGTGGGCGCCTATCGGAGCCGACCGGCTCTACAACCTGGTCCGCTTCGGCTTCTACGACGACACGCGTGTGTACCGCGTCCGCGCCGGGAGCTTTGCCCAGTTCGGTCTCTCGGGCGACCCGGCAATCAACGCCGTGTGGTACGCGCGCACCATCCCCGACGATCCGGTGACCCAAACCCACACGCGCGGCCGCGTCTTTTACGCAATGCGCGGACCCGACGACCGCACCACGCAAATTGTCATCGATTTGCGCGACCATCCCGAGTACGTGGAGCAGGGATTCGCCCCGTTCGGTACGGTGATCGAGGGCATGGACGTCGTCGACAGCTTCTACGCCGACTACGCCGAAGGCGCCGGCGGCGGCATGCGCGCCGGCAATCAGGGCCGCATCGTGAACGAGGGCAACGCCCACCTCGACGCCGACTTCCCGCTGCTGGACAAGATCCTGCGGGCGGTCATCGAGTAGGCGCGGACGCGCACAACACCTGTTCAGAGTGCCCTACCGGAAGATCGACTTCGGGATCATGGCGTGCACGCCGAGCTTCTGGTCGACGAGTTGGGTGATGCGCAGGTCGACAGCCAGGCTGATCAGCCGGTAGGCCTCGCTCGGCTCCAGGTCGAAACGGTCGGTGAGAAAGGCGATGGTCTGGTCGATGGCGATGCGCGTGGCCTCGGTGAGATCCTCGTCGGCACCCATGGTGATCCAGTGCGTGTCGGTTTCGCCGAGCGGCCACTCCAGGCTCATATCCTTGCGCACGGTGAGGCGCAGGCGACCGCGCAGCGAGGTTTCGATGGCGGTTTGATCGACCTCGCCATCGCCCTGGACGGCGTGCCCGTCACCGATCTCGAACAGCGCACCTCGGACCCACACCGGGATGTAGAGCGTCGTGCCGGCTCCCAGTTCCTTGTTGTCGATGTTGCCGGCGTGAATCCATGGCGGCACGCTGCTCCAGCGGCCGGCATCGGGCGGCGGCGCCACACCCATGCTTCCGAAAAAGGGGCGCAACGGAAGCACGATGCCGGGCGCGAACTCTGCCGTCATGTTTTCCCGGTCGAGCCAGAAGAGGCGCGAGCGCGCGGCGCGTTCCTCGGGGCAGTTCTCGCGCATGAAGCCGCTGCAGCCGTTGTAACCGTAGGCAATCGCCAGGTCGACTTCCAAGACGTCGACCTGCAGTACATCGCCCGGCTCGGCGCCCTCCACGTACACCGGCCCGGTCAAAATGTGGCCGCCCGGTCCGCGGGCGTCGCCGGTTACCTGCTCGACGATGTCGCGCAGCGACTGCTGCACCTGATCCGGCGGTACCCCCATGGCCTCCAGCCGTTGCGGGTTCGACGTCAGCATCGTATCGACGTCGATGATGTCGCCGGAGGCGATGCGCAATACCGGTTCCGCTTCCGACCAGTAGTAGCCGTACGCCACAGTCTCCGGGCCGGCCTCGAGGCGGTGGGTGCGTTGCGGCGCGGCGCCGTGGGCGCCGAGGGCGGCGGCGAAAGTGGTCACCAGAACAACGGTGCGGAACAAGGCGGACAGTCGTTTCATCGTTCTCTCCTGGGTGGAACGCTCCGATTCTTTGCGAATACCCGCCACACTCCCCCTCCGGAGGTCGCGGTCCGCGTCCTCCTTGCCCCTGTGCAAATGGGCTAGCGAGCACATGAACGGTAGTTCGTGGCGCGCAGTCCGGACAAAGCGAAGACCCGGGCATGGGAGATGTTAGGGGACGTTCGCGGCAACTAGACTACCGGTTCGTCCGGCTTTGGGAAGTGATCTCGGCGTCTTCACCCTTCACGTACTTGTCGAACCACTCGATCCAGCGGGCCCACATGTCGAGGTTGTTCTCGATGGCGCGCGGCGTATGTGACTCGAACGGGTACGTGTACAGCACGGCGTGCTTGCCGAGTGTGGTGAGCGCCTGGATCATGCGCTCCGACTGCATCGGCCAGGTGCCCGAGTTGTTGTCGTCGCCGCCGTGGTACATGAGCAGCGGCACGTCGATTTGATCGGCTGAGAAGAACGGCGCGATTTCCAGGTAGATGTGCGGCGCCTCCCAGATTGTGCGGCGCTCCGACTGGAACCCACCGGGGGTCAGGCTCCGATTGTAGGCTCCGTCGCCGGCGATTCCGGCCTTGAAGAACGGCGCGTGAGCCAGCACGTTGGCGGTGGTGAAGGCGCCGTAGCTGTGGCCGCCGTGGCCGATCCTGTCGACGTCGACGTAACCCATCCGATCGACCGCCCGAATCGCCGCGTACATCGTATCGCGCATGTCGCCGATGAACACGTCGTTGTACGGATCGCCGATGATCGGGATGTCCGGATACACGAGGGCGTAGCCCTGCGCCAGCCACATGTCCGACCAGCGCAGCCAGCTCATGTGCGTGAAGGCGTTGTGGTTGCGCCCCCGGATCGCGGCGTTCTGGTACGCCTTGGCCGAGGTGTACTCACGCGGATAGGTCCAGAAAACCGCGGGCACCCGCTCACCTTCGCGATAGCCGACCGGTAGCGAGATGCGACCCTGGACCTCGAGTCCGTCGCGGCGGGTGAACTCGAAGTCGACGCGTCGCGCCGCCGTGATTGCCGGGAACGGATCGGCGTTGCGGGTGAGGCTCTGTCCGATACCACCCTCCGTGTACAAGAAGCTGTCCGGAAAGTCGCTCTTCGACTCGCGCGACACGACCATGCGATTGGCGTCGGCATCGAGTAGCACCAACGGCCGGTCGAAGCTGTCCGTGGATCCTTCGAAGATGCGCTCGGCGGCGCCGTCGACAAGTGAAACGCGATCGACGAACGGCTGCGGACGAAAATCGTCTTTGAGCCCGGCGCCGCGCAGGTAGGCGGAGTCGGCCTCGCCGTTGATCTGGGCGTATGTCAGCCCGTTCGATGTGCGCGTCGTCCACAGGTCGCCCGGCAGCTCGGTGGGATCGTCGGTGTCGTGGAGGTCGATGAGCATGTGCCGCGCCGGGTCAGAGGCGCTGAGGTCGAAATGCGCCAGGCCGCGGCGGCCGTCGCTCGACACTTCGGCGAAGGCGTGCCCGCCGTCGAGCGAGTAGGAAACACTGCTGAGCGGGTCGTCGCTCTCGACCACCACCTCCGCGTCGTCCACGTTGAACGGCGCCGCCAACAGCATGATGCGGTCGGCGCGCGAGACAGACTCCTCCTCACTTTCGGAACCGGGCGGCCGTGGCGCCCTCTGTAGATAGCTCAGGCCGGCGCCGACGGGACGCC
>CBDUXW010000004.1:0-23105 GCA_965371275.1 uncultured bacterium
TGGGTGCCGTATACCTCGCGGAGCGCGCCGACGGCGAGTTCACCAAGCAGGTTGCCATCAAGGTGGTGCGCCAGCGTGTCGCCAGCGAGGGCGTGTTGCGTCGATTCCGCGCCGAGCGCCAGATCCTCGCCAACATCGAGCATCCCAACATCGCCCGTCTGATCGACGCCGGTACCACCGACGACGGCCTGCCGTACCTGGTCATGGAGTACGTGGAAGGCGAACCGATCGATGAGTACTGCGACAACCATCGCTTTACGATCGAGAAGCGGCTGCAGCTTTTCCGGCAAGTCTGCGCCGCGGTCCAGCTCGCACACGACAAGCACATCGTGCACCGCGACCTGAAGCCGTCGAACGTGCTGATCACCCCTGACGGTACGCCCAAGTTGCTCGACTTCGGGATCGCCAAGTTGCTGGCGCCCGAGTTGCTCGGTCGTTCCATCGAGGTCACCGCGGAATTCCAGCGGCTCATGACGCCCGCCTTTGCCAGCCCGGAGCAGATCCGCGGCGAAACCGTAACGCCGGCCAGCGACGTGTATTCGCTCGGCGTCATTCTCTATGGTCTGGTGTGCGGCCATTCGCCCTACGACGAGAGCACCGAGACTTCGGCGTCGACCGAGGAGATTGTCTGTGAGCTCGAGCCGCCACCGCCTAGCCGGGCGCTGCGCCAGTTCGGCCACACCGTGGGCCCGAACGGCGAATCGATTGCGTTGACGCCGGAGTCGGTAAGCACGGCGCGGGGTACCGAGCCCGATGCGTTGGTCGCGCTGCTGGAGGCCGGCCTCGACGCCGTGGTGCTCGAGGCACTGGCCAAGAAACCATCGGAACGCTACGCCTCCGCGGACGATCTGGCTGCCGCGATCGATTCCTACTTTCGCCATGGCGTGGCCCCGTCGTCGGTGGCGTCGCCGCCGTCGAATGCGCCGGCCCGCGAGACATCGGGCCTGACCGGAGCCGACACCGCTGACGCAACACAGTCGCCGCCGACGCTTTCGGAGTGGGGGCACCTCCAGGTCATCCGTCGGATCGGTAAAGGCGTATTCGGCGAGGTCTACGAGTGTCGTGATCCGTCCTTGAAGTTGACGGTGGCGCTCAAGCTGTTTCGCAAGCGCGGAGATGCCGATACGCAGGTGTCAGCGGAGGTGGTCCAACGCATCTTGAAGGAGGGACAGCTCCTTGCACGCGTGCAACACCCGAACGTCGTGCGTGTCTACGGCGCGGGCGTGCACGACGACACCGTCGGCTTGTGGATGGAGTACATCGACGGCAGGAATCTCGAAGAGCTACTGGAGGTGCAGGGGCGGCTCGGGGCGCGCGAAGCGTGCTTGGTCGGCATCGATCTGTGCTCGGCGCTGGCCGCGGTGCACGGTCAAGGCGTGGTGCACCGCGACATCAAGGCGCACAACGTGATTCGCGAGGAGGGCGGTCGCATCATTCTGACGGATTTCGGCTCGGGCCGTGATCTCGTCGGCGAAGCGCCTTTGAGTGGCGTCGGAGCTGTGGGCACGCCACTCTACATGGCGCCCGAGGTGCTGCGCGGCGGCGTTGCCACCGCGCGCTCCGACATCTATAGCCTGGGCGTGCTGCTGTTTCGCCTGGTGACCGGCGTGTTTCCGGTAGACGTCGAGTCGTGGCCGGAGCTTATCCGCGAGCACGAGCGCGGCGAAACCAAGCTGATACGCGACCTGCGTCCCGAGCTGCGGCCGCGAGTGGCCCAGGTCATCGACACGGCGCTGTCGATGGAGCCGGAGCAACGCTTCGCCAGCGTTGGCCAGATGCAGCGTGCGCTCGAGGCGGCCGCGGATATGTCGGCGGACCACCAGGCCTTGGCGTCGGGCGAGATTGCCGTGTCTTCGGGGGTCGAACAGGACCGGAGGTCGGTCCGGCGGATGGTCCAAGTGCTGACCTGGCTTGTGGGCGGTATCACATCAGTGCTCTTTGTGATGTTCCTCGGGTTCGCCACGGCGCAAGTTCAACGGCAAGCGATGCAGATACCGCCGGATTTCTTCACGGTGTCGGGCTTCGGCTACTTGAGGGTCGGGATCAGCGCCGTGATCCCCATCCTCATACTCACGATCTTCGCTACTTTCGTGATGGCGACGCTCGTTGTCTTCGGTCGCCTGTTGCTGTGGTCGTTCGAGGGTCGCGGACCTACGGGAGGGTTGCTCGGCAGGCTGTGCAGCAAAGTTCGTACGCTGGAGCGAACGGTGGGTTCAGCAACTCCGGAGTCCGTAGCGTCGGTCGTTTCGTCAGGCGGCCTGGTGGCCATCGTCGCGGTCACCGTTGTTTACGTCGGAATGTGGCGAGCGCTCATCGCTCTGATGGAGGAGACAACAGCCGCAGGCGCTGACTTGAGCGCGTTGGTTCAGCCTTGGAGCGCCTACCACACGGTGGCTCTGTCCACGGTCGTTGCGGCAATGCTGGTTGCCTGCGTACTTGCTTCGAGACTGTCGACGCAGGCACCGGAACAGCGGTCAGTTCTTCTGATGTTGCGGGGTGCGCCGATTGCGGCGATCACAATAGCTTTCGTGCTGATGGCAGCGCCGTGGCGAACGCTTCACGATTCGTATCAGCCGGCGATCTATCAGCCCGCTCCGGAAGGTTCTGATCACGACTCCGATGACCACCGTTGGCTCGACGGTGGCGGCGAGAGAATCGATTTGAACGGCGAGCGTGCCTTCATCATCGCCACGAACGAGAGGGAATCGTGGCTCTACTTTCCGGAGCTACGACGATCCAGCCGGGTTGGATCGGGATTTGTCAGCGAGGTTGGTCCGCCGGACCGGATCTTCCGACAGGAGGGGAACCAGTGAGGGCGACTGTTGTTATCGATTTCGTGACATTTCGAGCGGTTCGTTCGTTTCGGTCGTGATTAACCGGCGGCCGCGCGGGGGTCGATCCGGTGGAAGCGCGGCTAGTTAAAACAAGGAGGTGGCAAGGTGAGTTGGCGCAAGCGCGTCGCCGTTCTCTTGATCGGCGGCGGTGTATTCGTAGCGATGCCGGTCGAGGCTGAGGCGCAGGGTTTTCTGGACTGGATTCACCGGATGAGCGGGCCGGAGTTCCCGCTCACCTCCGTCGGCGCCAGAATCGGCGTTTGCGTGAACGCGGCGGAGGTGGGGGGAGAGACCAGGCGCTGCGTTACGTTGGGTTCCGGCGTGCTGCCTCCGCCTCCCGATGTCCCGGCAGATGGACCGCCCTCGAAATACCAGCCGGGTTTCATGCTGGGAGCAGGTTTCATCGAGACAGGCGCGGACGCCGACGCCAAGCGGAGGGGCCCTCGAGACCTCCTGATCCCCGGCCAAGGCGGACTGGTGAACAGGCCGATCATCGAACTGCAGATCGGCTTCGCTGGTTCGTATAGTTGGAGCGGGGACAACGACGACAGGGGGATCGAAAATGTCCGCATGCTCGTCTTGGAGCCGCAGTTGCAGGCGGTGTTCACGAAGTTGGCTCCGGTGAGCTTCGTCGGTAGCATCGGCGTGGGAGCCCACCGGTTCTGGAGCGGTACAGTTCCAGACCCCTTCTGGAGCTATGCGCCGATTATTGTCGTCGCCCTTCGGTACGAGTGGGGCGGAAGCGAGCCCAGGGTTTCACCGAAGTGGTACGTGCAGGCCGGTTGGAAGTACCGGTACTTCTTCGACCGCATTCCCTCGGCCAGGTTCGGTGGTACGCCCGACCCGGGAGTGTCTGCGGATAGCGGCGAGGGGGTCCAGGGTTTCACGGTCGGATTCGGCTATCGCTTCACCATCGCCGGCTGAGGACCGATTGTCGTCCGGAGGGCCCCTGGTAGTCGCCGGTGCTTACGTGTTAACCCTTACCGTAGGCGAAACGGCGATCATCGCTACCGTGCGCGTCGAAGAAGAAAGTTGGATGGGGCACTAGCAACGTAGTTTGGGGGCCGGGAGGCAGCCTCATTCGCCTCGTACAGGATAGCGTTGCCAGAGGTGTCAGATGACACGTCTCCCGACAGGTGTGTCGCGCTGGCAGCAGCTCAAGCGCATGCTGGAGCGCGCCATCGAGCTGCCGCCGGCTGAACAGAAGAGCTACCTCGATAAGGCGTGCGGCGGAGATCCGTTCTTGCGCCGCGAGCTCGAGTCGCTGGTCGCGCATGCCGATGCCAATGACTTCCTCACGCACGGCGTCGCCCGGGCCGCAGCCGATGCACTCGACCTGACGGAAACAGTCAACCTCGAGGGCGCCCAACTCGGACCGTGGAAGATCGCCAAGAGAATCGGCGTGGGCGGCATGGGTGCCGTGTACCTCGCGGAGCGCGCCGACGGCGAGTTCACCAAGCAGGTGGCGATCAAGGTGGTACGTCAGCGTGTCGCCACCGAAGGCGCGCTGCGGCGATTTCGTGCCGAGCGGCAGATTCTCGCCGACATCGAGCATCCGAATATCGCGCGCCTGATCGACGCCGGCACCACCGACGAGGGCCTCCCGTACCTCGTCATGGAGTACGTCGAGGGCGAACCGATCGATCAGTACTGCGACGATCGCCGTTTGACGATCGAGCAGCGCCTCGACCTGTTTCGCGAGGTTTGCGCCGCCGTCCAGCTGGCCCACGAGCAACAAATCGTGCACCGCGATCTGAAGCCGTCGAATGTCCTGATCACGGCCGATGGAACTCCAAAGTTGCTCGACTTCGGCATCGCCAAGCTGCTGGCCCCGGAGCTCCTCGACATCTCGATCGAGGTCACTGCGGAATTCCAGCGTCTGCTCACGCCGGCGTTCGCGAGTCCCGAACAGATCAGGGGCGAGCCTGTGACGACAGCAAGCGATGTCTATTCGCTTGGCGTCATGCTCTACACCTTGCTGTCGGGACACTCGCCGTACGATCCGGGCACGAGTTCGTCACTGTCGACGGAAGACCTCGTTTGCAAACTCGCGCTCGTTGCGCCGAGCGTTGCGGTGCGCCAGTTCTTGGAGACCACCGGCCCCGACGGCGAGCCGGTCGCGGTGACCCCCGAAGTGGTCAGCATGGCGAGGGGCACAGACCCCGACCGGCTGTGTTCGCAGCTGGCGTCCGGCCTCGACGCTATGGTCCTCAAGGCGCTGGCCAAGGACCCGGCGGCGCGGTACGCGACCGCCATCGGCCTGGGTGACGCGATCCAGTCAATCATCAGTGCGGACTCGTCCGGCGCATCCGCCAAGGTGGATGCGTCGCCGGCTGGTGATTCATCCGACCCCCGCGACGGGACCACGTTGGGCGCCGACACGCCGTTTTCGGAGTGGGGGCACCTGCAGGTCATCCGCCGGATCGGCGAAGGCATATTCGGTGAGGTCTACGAGTGTCTTGATCCGTCACTGAAATTGACGGTTGCGCTCAAGTTGTTTCGTAGAAGCGGCGATGCCGATGCGGACATCTCGTCACAGGTGGCCCAACGCATCTTGAGGGAGGGACAGCTCCTTGCTCGCGTGCGACACCCCAACGTACTACTCGTCCACGGGGCGGGCGTGCACGACGACACCGTCGGCCTGTGGATGGAATACATCGACGGCAAGACACTCGAAGAGCTGCTCGAAGTTCAAGGACGTTTCAGCGCCCGCGAAGCGTCTCTTATCGGAATCAAGCTCTGCGGTGCACTCGCCGCAGTTCACGGTGCAGGCGTCATTCATCGCGACGTGAAGGCGCAGAACGTGATCCGTGAAGAGGGTGGTCGCATCGTGCTCATGGATTTCGGGTCGGGTCGAGATCTCGGGGGCCAGATGGGGCGAGATCCCGGCGCCGCCGGGACGCCGCTGTACATGGCTCCCGAGGTGCTTCGCGGCGGCGTCGCCACGGCGCGTTCCGACATCTACTGCATGGGCGTGTTGCTGTTTCGGTTGGTAACCGCGTCGTTTCCGGTCGACGCGGATTCGTGGCAGGGGCTCCTCGGCAAACATGAATCCGGGGAGAAGAGGCTCATTCGCGACCTGCGCCCCGACCTGGGAACGCGGTTTGTCCGCGTGATCGAAAAGGCGCTCGCCAAGAATTCTGAGCATCGGTTCGCCAGCGCCGGCGAAATGCAGCAGGCGCTGGAGGCAGCAGCGGACCTTTCGACCGACGAGGTCATGCCGCCGAGTCCGATCCCGCTGGTAGAGCCGAAGGAAATCTTGGCGCGTGCTCGCTGGGCCGTGGGCGCTACAGCTCTCGCGACCGTCGCGGTTGTTTTCGCGGCCTTCTTTTTTTCACCGACCGATGAAGTGTTCGGCGAAGGCGAGCGAAGGTCACTCCTGGTCGCAGGGTTCGAGAACGAGACCGATCACGCTCGCATCGACGACGTCATAGAAGACGTACTCACCGGTCAGCTCGATCAATCGCCCCATTTCTACGTGACCCCGTTACGGACGGTCCGCTCGTTGCTCACAGAAATGGGGCTCCCGGAGGCGTCCGTTCGGCTTGATTTCGACGGCGCGATGGAAGTCTGCCTGCGGGGATCGATCCCGGTCCTGGTTACGGGTCGCGTCGAAGGCCCGGATTCCGGACTTCTGCTCGTGTCCGAGCTGTGGGATGTTGCCGGTGAGCGGGTGATTCGTGTCTACACCGAACCGACAACCGGAGAGGCGGAGGATCTGTTCGCCGCGGTTGAGCGAATTGCAGCGGCGATCAGGGAGGATACAGGCGAAGCGCTCGCTACGCTCACCGAGATGCGGCAGCCGGCGTCGGTCTGGACGTCGAGTGTTCAGGAAGCTCAAGAGCTCTACTCACTCGCCGAAGAACGTCGTCACAACGACGATATCTCCGGCGCTATCACCCTGCTGCGCCGGGCGGTTGAGCTCGATCCCGGTTTCGCGATAGGGCACGCCAGGCTGGGTCGCATTTACGATGCTTTTGGGGACCGTCCGCTGGCTCTAGAGTCGTTGCGCGAAGCCCTACGTTATAGCGACCGCCTGACCCGCAAGGAAAGCGACCTCATTCAAGCGTTGTACTACATCTCCACGGAGGAGCGCGACAAAGAGATCGCGATTCTCGAGCCGCTCGCCGACCTCTATCCTCTCGACGCCGACATTCAACATCAGCTCGGCCAGGTCAACTACATGCTCGGCCAGTACTCCATGGCTCGGGAAGCTCTGCAACGAGCGATCACAATCGAGCCGGCGGCGACGAATTTCAGGACCTCACTGGCGATCTCGTACCTGATGTCAGGCGACTACGAAGGCGCTGCGATCCGGCTCGACGAGTTGGAGCAGATCAGTCCCGACTCCGGATCGCTCGTGACGTGGCGAGGCTTCCTGGGATTGCTGAGCGGCAATGCTGCGGAGGCCGTTGCGAACTTCACCGAATACAGCCGGGCTCTGGACCCGACCCGACGAAGCCGCGGGTACTATCACCTGGCCCAAGCGCTTGCTTACTTCGGCAGGTATGCCGAGGCCGAGCAGTCTCTGCTTGACCGTTTGGACTTCAGCCGTGGACGCGGGCAGTCGAGCATCGAAGCTGAGTCGTACCTTCTATTGAGCCGCCTTGCCCTGGAGCGTGGTGACGGCCCACAAGCCGGCGTGCTCGTCGAGCAGGCCATCGCGCTGCCGCTCGACGCACCCGCACGTGCCCTGGCCGGGTCAATCTTGGCGAGCACAGGACAGCTCGAAGCTGCCACTGAGCTCGTGGCGCAACTCGAGGTCGATGGGGCGTCGTCCACGACTTCTCGGAGATTGGCACAGGAGCTCCGGGCGGAGATCGCGCTGGCCAGCGGCGAGCTCGATCGAGCGATCGGACTGTTCGAGAGCGCCAAGACTGTTTCGGTCTTCCCCGCGTGGTCTGAGGGGCTCGCCAGAGCTTTGCGCGCTGCCGGACTTCGGGAGCGTGCAATCGTCGAGTATCGGGAGATCACCGACCGCCGAGGCCCCGTCACACTCAGTGTTCTTTGGGGGCCACCCACATACGCAGAGGCCGTTTTCCAAATCGCCCAGCTCTACGACCAGGAGGGCGACCGAGAGTCGGCGCGCCTGTACTACGAGGAATACTTGGATTTCCGAGCCGACGCGGACGACGACGTCGAGTCGGTCCGAGTAGCTCGCGAGCGACTCCGCCTACTCGTCGAGCGATCCGATGGATTCTAGATGCATTCCTGACATCCACCGCGAGAAAAACCGGTGGCGTTTCGAGCTCTGTTGCCACTCACCAATCCCCACAGGGAGGTCATATGCCGCGCCCCGCAAAGCGTCACGACCACGCAATATTCAACTTGATCTACCGATGCGCTGTGTCAGGTAAGTTGAAAGCTGAGTTCCAAGACGACAATTTCGATGTGAATTTTTCGAAGTACCACGCCTACGGTGCGATGCTGGACCGACACCACGCCGCGGCGGAGAAGATACTGAAGTGTGAGACCTGCAACACCGGGCTCGATCATATCCACGGCCACCTGCACGAGCACGGCATCGTGCCACATACCAGAGGCGGCAAATCGGCCGCTGCTACGGCGGACAAGGGATGTTCCCGAAACGGCGCCTACAACAAGCCGCACCTCTTCTACGCGATGCTGGTGGTATCCGGCCTGTTGCTCGCGTTTTCTGCCGAGCGACTCGCCGCCGCGGCCGGCATGGGAGCTCTGATTCCCGAGGCCCAATGGGCGGCCGTAGGGCTTCCCGTCCTCGGTCTGCTCGCCGGGGGATTTCTCGTGTACGTGGCCCGGCTGGAGGGCGTCTGAGGCGCGTATCCGTTGTTCGGATCGGGGGCCAATAGCGCCCAGGAGGTAGCAGCATGGCCGGTTCCAACCGAGACCTCACCACTCTCTTGGTGGACTGGAGCAAAGGCGACCAGCAGGCGCTTGACGAGCTGGTCCCGCTGGTGCAGCCGGAGCTGCAGCGTTTGGCGCGTTCGTATCTCCGCCGGGAGCGCGCCGGCCATATCCTGCAAACCGATGCGCTGATCAACGAGGCGTATATCCGGCTCGTCGATCAGAACCGGGTCGAGTGGGCCAGTCGTGCCCACTTTTTCGGCATTTGCGCCCGCATGATGCGCCGCATACTCGTTGACTACGCCCGCAAGGAGAAGGCCGCCAAGCGGGGTGGCGATTCCCCCCGGGTCACGCTCGATGAGGGCCTGGCTGCGAGTCCGTCCGAGGAAATCGAGATCCTCGCGCTGCACGAGGCGCTCGAGAAGCTGGCCAAGCTCGACCCGCGGCAGGCCGAGATTGTCGAGTTGCGCTGCTTCTCCGGCGCCACGATCGACGAGACGGGCGAGGCACTGGGTATCTCTGCCGCGACGGTGAAACGCGAGTGGGCCACCGCCAAGGCGTGGCTGCATCGCGAGGTCACGAGCGCCGGCTAGGCACTAGCCTGACGCCGGTATCGCCGCGTTGGGGGGGGGGGCGCCGCGTCGCGGGCGGCCTCGTGTTCTTGAGCCATTTTGCCGGCGCTTTCCGCGTTGCCAGATGAATGTAGTTCCCGTCCAACGGCAACGCGGAGGTCAGCAGTGACGAACGGCATGAAGGTCGGCCGCTACCGGATTGTCTCCAAGCTCGGCGAGGGAGGTGCCGGCGCCGTGTATCGCGCGGTGGATACGCGGCTGGGACGGATCGTCGCCCTCAAGTTTCTGCACGAGCGTTTCACCGACAGTCAGAAATTGCGCTCGCGGTTTCGCCGCGAGGGACTGATCGGCGCGGCGCTCAGCCACCCGAACATCTGCACCATCTACGACTTTGATACGCACGAGGGGCGCCCGTTCATCGTAATGGAGTTCTTGCGCGGCCGGCCGCTCAGCGAGTATCTGGTCGACGGCTACTTGTCGACGCCGCGACTGCTGGAAGTCGCCGTTCATCTGGCGGATGCCCTCGGCAAGGCGCACCGGTGTGGCGTCGTGCACCGTGATCTGAAGCCGGCCAACATATTCATGACCGACGAAGGGTGCACAAAGCTGTTGGACTTCGGCGTTGCCAAGCCGGCAGAGCTCATCCATGCAGTGAGTCCGGATCAAGTAACCGACCCCGGCGGCGATACGAGCAACGGCTGCCTCGTGGGCACGATCTGTTACATGTCACCCGAGCAGGCGCGTGGCGAGGAGCTCGACGGCCGCTCGGACCTGTTCGCGCTCGGCGTTGTGCTCTACGAGGCGGCCACCGGCGTGCAGCCGTTCGATGCGGCGACGTCGGCGCTGATCTTCGACCATATCTTCTACGTGGATCCGCCGTCGCCGCTGTGTCTCAACCCGACGCTGTCGCCAAGCCTGGTGCACGTTATCGCCAAGGCGCTCCGCAAGTCGCGAAAGGCCCGCTACCAGGTCGCCGACGAGATCCTCGACGATCTGTGCGGCCTGCCCAGTCGCGCCGCCGCGGCCAGCACCGGCGAAGTACGGCAGCCGCGCCTGGTCGCCCTGAGCGGGGGGAGGTGAGCCTAGCTCGCGGCCAACGGGTCCCCAGGCCGCGAAACAACAGGGCCCGCCGTGTATCGGCGGGCCCTTTGTTTTCTCTTGCGTGCTCGACCACAGCGCGCCGGGCGAATTCGTCGCCGCTGCCGCGCCTATCGTCGCCGCCGCTATCGCTGCCCGGCTTCCTCGCTCATCGCCCGTTGCAGCTGCTTGGGCGCCGCGTCTTCGCTCATGTGACGTTCGAACCAGTGGCGCAAGTACAGCTGCGTGCGCATGAAGTTGGAAGGTATCGACGAGGTGCCGTGCCACTCGTCGTTGAAGCGGATCATCGCGGTGGGCACCTGCAGCACCTTGAGGGCGGTGTAGAACTCCTCGGTTTGCGAGATCGGCGTGCGCATGTCGTTGACGCCGGTCATCAGCATCGTCGGCGTGGTGACGTTGCCGACGTACATCAGCGGTGAGCGCTGCAGGTACTCGCCGGCGTCTTCCCAGGGCAGGTTGTCGAAGTTGCGATACCAGCCGATGCCGTCGGTGGTACCGACGAACGACAGCCAGTTGATTACCGGGCAGTTCGACGACGCGGCGGCGAAGCGATCGGTATGGCCCACCACCCAGGCGGTGAGCACGCCGCCGCCGGAGCAGCCGTACACGTACATGTTGTCCTCGTCGATGAAGCCGTCGGCGACGACGGTATCGACGCCGTTCATCAGGTCGTCGAAATCCTTGCCCGGATAGGCGCGGTTGATGGCGTTGCCGAAGTCGGTGCCGTAGCCGGACGAGCCGCGCGGGTTGGTGTACAGCACGACGTAGTCGTTGGCGGCGTGGTTTTGCCAGCCGAAGTTGAAGCCGACACCGTACATGCCGTGTGGGCCGCCGTGGATCGCCAGCATCAGCGGATACTTGCGCGAGGGGTCGAAATCGGGCGGCTTGATAACCCAGCCCTGGATGTCGAAGTCGTCTACCGACTTGTACCAGATCTCCTCCACCGTACCGAGCTTCAGGTCGGCGAACAGCGGGCCGTTGTGGTCGGTAAGGAAAGTGATGTCGCCGGGACTGTCGACGTTGAAGCTGACGATCTCGGAGGGGCGCTGGTAGGAGCTCAGCGTGCCCACCGCGACGCCGTCGTCGGTCATGCTCGAGACGCTCAGCATGTGGTTGCCGTCGGTGACCTTGTGGGGCTCGCCATCGAGCGGCGCGAAATACAGGTTACGGGTGCCGTGCTCGCTGACGGTGAAGTACACGCCCGAGCCATCGGCGGCCCAGGAGAGGATGCCCGGCGAGCGGTCGAGGTGCGGCGTCAGCGACACGCGGCCGCCGTTCTCGCCGATGACGTACAGCTGCCGCTCTATGTAGGTCTGCTCGGTGTAGTTGTTGCCGGTAAAGGCGATCATGCTGCCGTCCGGCGAGGGCACAGGGCCGGAATCGGGACCCTCGTGATCGGTCAACTGCGCCACCGCGCCGGTAGCGACGTCCAGGGAGTAAAGCTCGGACTCACGCCACTCGTATTCGGCGTTCTCGACCAGCAGTCCGGAGAAATAGAGCGAGCCGCCGTCGGGGCTCCAGCGTGGCGCGCCGAAGTTGAAGTTACCCTCCGACACTTGCCGGTGTGTGCCGCCATCGGCCGAGACGACGAAGATGTGGCGGTTGCCGTCGTCGAGGAAACCGCGGCGGTCGCGGCGGAACACCGCATCGTCGACGATGCGCGGGTTCGCCGTCCACTCGGCGCCCTCCGGTTGCACCACCGGGATGTCGATCGTCCACGCATCGTGTGTCGGCGGCACCATCATGGTGAACGCGATCTGCGTGCCGTCCGGCGACCACCGAATACCGGTGGGGGATTCCATGAGGTTGGTGATCTGGCTGGGCGCGGCGGAGGCATCGTCCATCCAGCGCACGAAGATCTGCTCGCCGTGCGGCTCTTCCGAGGTGACGTAGGCGATACGCGAGCCGTCGGGCGACCAGATGGGGGAGCCGCCGTCCATGAGCTTGCGCTTGCGCGACCCGTCGGCGTTCATCATCCAGATTTCGGAGCGGCGGGCGTCGTTTTGCAGGTCGACGAAGCTGCGGCCGTAGAGGATGGTCGATCCGTCGGGTGAGATCTGCGGATTGCCGACGCCTTCAACGCGCGGGTAGATGTCGAGCGTCAAGCGGTCGGCCATCGAACTCTGCGGCGTCGACGAAGCCGGCGAGGCGAGAAGGGCGACGGCGATCACCAGGGCGACGACCGACGTGGAACGGGTAACGCGCGTGCTGAGTGTGTGGCTCATCATGCCTCCACTGTGTGCTGCGGCTCGTCGGCGGCGATCGGCCGCCCGGGCAGGGCCCCACCCGGCGAACCGGAGAAATTCCGTACCGCTGAAATATCACGGTTCCGCATCACTTGCCAGGGCCAGCCCGACCCCTGAGGGATTTGCCACGGCCTGCTAGGATAAATACCTACACCGCACGCCGAAGCGGTTCCCACCAGCCGGGAGGGGTTATGGCGGCAGCCCGCGAGCTGCGCGTGCAACACGCGAACGAACCGGGACGTCTGGGCGAGATCTCGTCGATTCTTGGCCGCGCCGCCATCAACATCGATGGGTTCGCTGTGTGGAACGGGGTCGCTCGTCTCTTCGTCACCGACGTCGAGCAGGCCCACCAGCTCCTCGAAGCCCAGGGTTTCGTCTGCGAGACTGCCGACGTACTGCGGCTGCACCTGCCCGACGAGCCCGGCAACCTCGCCGAAGTGGCCCACGCGCTCGGCGAGGCGGGCATCAACATCGACTACGCCTACACTCTCACCTCGACGACACAGGACGAGGCGGCGTTCGTGCTGGCGGTGATCGACCCCGATGCCGCCGAGGGCGCACTGGAGTAGTCTCGTCGCCGGGGCGAGCTCCGGCCGTATGTACGCGTGCCGCCCCGCGGATCGCCCTAGCGGATGCGCCCGTACTTCTCGGTGCAGCCCGAGTCGTCGCCGATTTGCAGACACATCTCGAGCTTGTTCACCGCCTCGAGTTTGGCGTTCCAGCCGCTCACCGTAATGTTATAGAGGTTGCTGTGACGGCCCCGACGGGTGATGTAGACGAGGAGCTTGGCGTCGTCGACGATACCCTTGAACCGGAACAAGCGACCTCTCCAGTAGCCCCTGAAGGCGTTGGGCGGGATCTCGAACGTCTGCGACTCGATCTTGATGACGACCGAGTCGTTCTTCAAATCGATACTGTTGCCGTCGGTGGTGTCGACGGTGAAGTAGCCGTTGAAGAAGAAGAAATCGGCAAAACGGCCGCGCGTCGATACCTTCGCGAAGCGGAGAGCGAAGCGCTCGAACTCGTGGCTGAGATCCGGCGGTGGTGGCGCCTCGCCCGGCACGAAGGAAACCCAACGCGGTGACTCCTGCCCTCCGAACAGCGGGTTGAAATTCAGCGTTCCGGTCCCCGGAGTTGGAACCGGAATAAAGTCCATGTAGTGGGCCTCGTTCAGCGTGCTGGCAGCCAGGATTCGACCCCCGTCCTTCGTGAAAGACACGCCCCAAAGCTTGTCAGCGAGAGCGACGAGACTGGGGGGAGTTCCGCCGGCTATGTCAATAACGCCGATGTCCGTTGTGTTGTGAAGGGTGGCGACGACGGTGGCTCCGTCAGGACTAACCGCCACACCGAGCGGGCCACCGGGCAGGGTGAACTGAGATATGACCGGATCCACGCTGCCATCGATCTCGATTCGCTCTACCACCTTCGCGGTGTCGATCTCACTAACCGTACCTGACGAGTTGGCCACGTATACGCGACTGCCGTCGGCACTCGCAGCGACACCCTGTGCGCCCGCTCCGGTTGGAAAGCTGGTGAGTACCGTGTCGCTAACCGTGTCGATGACCACGACGCGGCCGTCGGCGGTGTTGCTGACGAACGCGTAGGTTCTCAGGACGCCGTTGGCCGTGAATTCGGCGATGGCTACGTCAAACCTCGAGGAGCCAAACTCCGCGCCGGTGATGCCCGGCACGATCCTCGTCGGATTCATTGGATCTGACGAATCAACGACAGTGACAGCATCGCCGGCGAAGAACCCGACGACGTATACCTTGGTTCCGTCCGGCGTAACCGCCACGCCCTCGGGAAAGCGAGATATGCTGACCGACCCGACCACAGGGTGCGGCATGGTGATCTTGTCTGCGAGCCACGGTGCTATAAGCGACGAGTCGATGACCGAGAGTGTGTCCGGCGGCCCGACGCTGGCAACGTAGACAAACGCGCCGTCCTGCGACACCGCCACGCCGGTGGGTCGCCCCACGACATCGATTGTTCCGAGGATCGCATTTCCGAGGATGACAGCAACTGCCTTGGCGTTCGGGCCGTTCAGCGTCACGTAACCGAGATCCATTGGATCTTGAGCGAGAAGAGGGCTCGCACCAACGGCGAGTAGCACAAGGGCAGTGGAAACGACGAAAGCGAGGCGATGGCGTGGTGCTTCCAAACGTGTGTTCATCGGGATGGGTCTCTCTAGGGTGGTTTTGGTGCGAGTCAGCATTAGTCACTTCTGCGCAAACTTGCACAGTTTATCTGCTCGTTCACGCTCTCAATGTGTCTCTGATCGTTCATGATCCCAAGGCGCTAAATCGTTTTATATCAACAGTTACGGTGTAGCAGACGGAGTCGTGAAGCTGCAATACCAAAGTTGCCGGGCGGCTCATTTTCTTGTCCTCGGAACGGTCCGAGGTGCGTAGAATCGGTGGCTGGCGGCACGCTGGCGACGCGCATTCGGTTTCGACCTTTTCGCCGGTGAGTCATAATCAGGCAACGGGTTGGGCGGAGCTCTTTCCGCTTCCCGTCCCAGCGGCATGAATTCCCCCCGGGGTGTGGATCATGAAGAAGAGACTCAACATTTTGGCGCTTCTGTTCTTGGCCTTTGTCCTGGTCGCGCCGGCGAACGGAATCGCCGGTGGCCAGGATCGCGAGAAGCTCAGCGAGCGCGCGCTAGAGGCCGCGACCGTTCTCGACGAGATCATGGGCACCGCCGACAACAGCATCCCCGAGTCCTTACTCGAGAAGTCGCGATGCGTCGCGGTGATCCCTCGAGTCGTAAAGGTCGGGTTCATCTTCGGCGGCCGACACGGCCGCGGATTGCTGAGCTGTCGTGTTGGCGATGGGTGGAGCCGTCCGGCCTACATATCGATCACCGGCGGCTCGTTCGGCCTCCAGATCGGCGCCCAGGCCACCGACTTCGTGCTCGTGTTCACCAACGACCGGGCGGCCAAAGCGCTGCTGACCAACAAGATCACCATGGGTGGAGATGCATCGGTGTCGGCAGGCCCCGTGGGGCGTACCGCCGAGGCGGCGACCGACATCACGTTCCGCACCGAGATTTACACCTACTCGCGGTCCAAGGGGCTGTTCGCCGGTCTGTCGCTCGAGGGCGCCTCGCTCGGTCTCGACGACGAAGCCAACGAGGCGGTGTATGAAAAAGACATCGACGCCGACGAGCTGCTTTTTTCCGCCGGCGACCAGGTTCCCGACGAGGTGGCGCCTTTTCTTCGGGCGCTGCTGCGCCACGATCCCGCCGGCTACTGATACTCCGATGGAGGTTTGATTGAGCGTTATCGCCGATGCCCAGCTTCGTGACCGCCTGCAGGAGGGCCAGCTCGTCGAGTCGGTCGATGAGATGTCGGAGGAATACAAGAAAGAGCTTCGTCACATCGTGATGGTCTCGGGCGATACCGAGCTGATGAGCGCTCCGGCGTACTACTACGCCGCCCGCAAGGCGCCGTCGGTGAACGCCATGATCTCGGCGATGGCCATCGTGCAGGACGAGCTCGGCCACGCGCACATCGCCTACCGCGTGCTCGAAGAGCTCGGCGTCAGCCGCGAGTGGCTGATGTACGAGCGCCAGCCGCACGAATTTCGCTATCCCTACGCCTTCGACATACCGCTCGATTCCTGGGTGGAGCTGTGCGTAGCCAACGCGCTGTACGACCAGGCCGGATTCTGCCTGCTGAGTGACGTGCACGACAACACCTCCTACGGGCCGTGGAAGCGCGGCCTCGTGAAGGTGGGCAAGGAGGAAAACTTCCACCTCCTGCACGGGCGCCGCTGGATGAAGCGGTTGATTGACAGTGGCGGCGAGGGTCGCCAGCTTGTCGAGGACGCCGTCAAGTGGATGTTCCCGCTGACCGTCGAGTGGTTCGGCCTCCCCGACGATCTCAAGACGCACAGCGGCCAGCTCGACTACAAGATGAAGGGGCTGACCAACGATCAGCTTCGGCAGTACTGGATGGACAAGGTCGTGCCCTTCTGCGCCGAGCTCGGCATCGACGTTCCGGTGCACCGCAACGCCGACGACACCGCGTGGGAGCTCGAGTACGACCTGCCGCTCTATTTCGACGCAACGGAAAAGCGCTGGGACTTCGACGAGCACATCAGCTGGGACGAGGTCGTAACGCGCTGGAAGGCGCGCGGGCCGCGCAACGAGGCGATGGTCGAGGAGATTCAGCGCTCGGCCGGTGACTTTAGCTGGATGTTCAAGGATCTCTGAGGCTCGACACGTGGTTCCCCACGCGCAATTGGTTCGCGACGACACGGATGCCGCCACGCAGGCGTTGTGGACAGCTCTCGCCGAGGTCATGGACCCCGAAGTGCCGGTGAGCCTCGTCGATCTCGGCCTCATCTACGATGTTCGACGAGCCGGCGAGCTCGTCGAGGTCGATCTATCGTTTACCGCGACGGCGTGCCCGGCGATGGGCTTCATTCAGGAAGACATTCGCGAGCGACTGTTGCGGGAGTCGGGGGTCGCTGAGGTCGCCATTCAGATCGTATGGGAACCTGCCTGGACGCCGGAGCGCATCACGGATCTCGGCAGGGAACAGCTCAAAGGCTTCGGCATTTCTTTGTAATCGAACTCATCTGAACGCGGCAGGAACAAATTCATGGCAGCTGGTCAGCTATACGAAGTATTCGCCCGCGCCCGCCGGGAGGATCCGCTCGGCCATATCGGCACGGTCAGCGCAACGAGCACGGACTTCGCCAAGGTGTACGCGCGCACGACCTACGACGAAGAGAACTGGGTCGAGATGGTGGTGGTCGAACGCGCTGCCTTTATTCCGGTGCTCGAGCTCGAACCGATCGTGAGGCCCGAGGAGGGCGACTGATGAGCGACGTGGTTACCCTGGACGACCTGAACACCGCGCAACGGCAGCGGCTGGCGAGCTGGTTGCTGGCCATGTCCGACAACAAACAGTTGCTCGGCTTGCGCTACGCCGAATGGTGCACCGGAGCTCCGGAGCTCGAGGCCGACATTGCGGCGAGCGCCATGGCGCAGTTCGAGCTCGGCCATGCCCGGGTATTGCGCGGCGTGCTCGGCGATGTACCCGAAGATCCACGAGACGACACGCGCGACACCGACGTCGGCACCTGGTACAGCCTGCCGGCCCTCGATGCACCGTTCAGCGACTGGTACGAGCTGGTGGTCGCCAACACGCTCATCGACACGCTGTTGAGCGTGAACCTGCGTTCGGCGCTGGAGGGCAGCTACAAGCCGTTGACCCAGAGGCTGCGCAAGGTGCTGGCTGAGGAGGAGTATCACGCCGTCCACGGGGCGGCGTGGACGCGCCGGCTTGCGGCCGGGCCCGAGCCCGCCGTGGCCAGGTTGCGCGAGGTGGTCGACGGCGCCTGGCCACAGTGCCTCGCCTGGTTCGGTCCCGACACCGACAACGGCCTCGACGAGCTTCACGAGGCCGGTGTGTTGGCCGACTCGGCCGCTGGGCTTCGGGCGCGCTACCTCGAAACCATCGCGCCGATGTTCGCCGACACGGGGATCGATCCGGACACCGGTCTCGAGCTCGACTGGGACGGCTGGAGCAGTGACAGCCGGCGGCACGGTGCGCCGCAGTTCGACGAACGCTGCTTCGCTATGATCACCGGCGCCAAGACCCGCGCCATGGGCGTGATGCGCGGCTGATGCCGGCCTCGCCGCACACCGAAGCGCTGCCGGAAGCGGTTGCGTGCCCCTTCTGTGACAGTGATGACAGCAGCCCGTTGGCGGCGTTCGGGTCGCTCTTGATGACCGCGCAGTACTACTGCAATGCGTGTCACACGACCTTCGAGTGGGTCCGGCAAGAGTCCGATGAGCAGATTACCCGCACCACCTGAGCTTCGGGGCCTGACGCAGTGATCGAAATTCGAGAGGCCCGCGAAACCGATGTCGGCGCCATCGCCGAGATATTCCACGCCTCGTACGGCGACGACTACACGTATCCACAATTTTACGAGGACCAGTATCTGAAGAAGCTGGTGTTCAGCGACGACACGATGGTGCTCGTGGCCGAGAACACCGACAACGGTGAGGTACTGGGGACAGCGTCCGTGATTCTCGAGGTCGGTGCGTTCACCGACCTGGTCGGCGAGTTCGGTCGCCTGGCGGTGCATCCTGACGGCCGCGGTCATGGCATCGGCAATTTGCTCATGGAAGGGCGCCTGGAGCGCGTGCGTGACCGCCTTCACGTCGGCCTCGTCGACGGTCGGGTGAGTCACCCGTTCACGCAGAAGATCTCGCAGTCGCATGGTTTCGCACCGGTGGGCTTTTTCCCCAGCTACGCTCAGTTCGGCGAGCGGCGCGAGAACATCGCACTGCTCGTGCAGTACTTCGGCGAGGCCCTTGAACTTCGCAAGAATCATCCGCGCATCGTCCCGGAGGTCTACCCGCTTGCTTGTATGGCGATGGAGAACGTCGGGATGCAGCACGACGTTGTCGTCGATGAGGAGTCGGCCGCCTATCCGCTCGTCGGCGACTACGAGATCAAGGAGATGACCTCCGACGGTTACTCGTCGGTACTCCGCATCCAGCGGGGCAGGGTGCAGCAGCGCGAGATTTTCGGCCCCCTGTCGCTCAACCACGGCTATTTCAAGATCCGCGCCCAGCAGTCGAGCTATCTGGTAGCCCTGGCCGACGGTCACGTGGTCGGAGCCATCGGCTACACGCACGACAAGCTCGAGCGCAACCTGCGGGTGTTCGAGCTCATTCACCTCGATAACAGGGTGACGCGATTTCTGCTCGAAGAGCTGCAGAGACGCTACGTCGACGAGTTGAACGTCGCCACCGTGATGATCGGTGTGGATGCCGACGCGCCGCGCATGCAGCGGACCTTGCTGGAGCTCGGATTCCTACCGGTCGCCTATGTTCCGGCGCATGCGTTCCATCGGGTCGAACGCGTCGACGTGGTGACCTTCGTTCGTCTCCTCGAGCCGCTGGATCACGGCGACATGAAGCTCATCTCGCCCACCAAGGAAATCGCCGAGCTGGTGCTCAGCAGCTTCGCCCGGCGCGAGGTGTTCCCCGAGCTGCGTGAGGCCGTCGACAGGATCACGTTGTTCGATGGGCTGACCGACGAGCAGACACTGCGCGTTGCCGGCTCGTGCAGCCACGTCAAGTTCGCTGCCGGCGCTACCGTGTTCTCGCATGGCGACGCCTCCGACGATATGTACCTGTTGCTCGACGGTGTCGTTGAACTGGTGCTGCCGGACGGTTGCGCCGTCGGCACGGTCGGGTCCGGCGAGTGTCTCGGGGAGGTGGCGTTTCTCAGTGGCGAACATCATTCCGCCACCGCCATCGCCCAAACCGCGATCGAGGCGGGTTCGCTGACGCGCGTGGCGCTGGAATCTCTGGTTCGCCAGCGCCCCGACATCGGCATCGTCTTGTACCGCAACCTGGCCCACGGGGTGGGCGCCAAGCTGCGCCAAGTCGACCTCGACCACGACTGACGGGCTTCCGTCCGAAATTCGGCGAAACGGCTGTACTTGGCGGGTCCATGCGTTATAATCAGACTCCGTTATCTGTTTAGTAGCCGTGACCGAGGAACATGGACGATGAACGTCAAGGTCGCCGACCTGATGGTGCCGCGGGTTCTCGTCGCGATGCCCAGCGACAAAGTCGCGTACGTTCGCGAGGTCATGTTGGGACAGAGCATTCATGCCATTCCGGTCATCGACGACGAGAGCCGCCCGGTGGGGATCGTGACGTCCAGCGATCTGGTGGAGAACCTCAGTGGGGACCTCGAAGTGGGTGACATCATGACCAGCCACGTTCTCACGGGTCCCCAGTACGACGACGTTCACGTTGCGGCCCGGATGATGCGAAATCACGGCCTGCACCACCTTATCGTGACTCACGAAGGAGAAATCGTCGGCATTCTCAGCTCGTTCGACTTGCTGCAAGTGATCGAGGACTACCGTTTCAGAATGACGAACCCGCCCACTGCGTCGACACGCAAGGGCAACAAGCGGCTCTGAGCCGCACATTATTCGAGTCCCGGGCGCACCGGGGCGGCGTAGAGGCAGGCGTCGTCGGGGGCGCACTGGATGCCGTTTCTGGTGTCGCCCGGAGCTCGATTTTTGTGGGATAACACGGACTTCTCGACGGGTGGCTAGGGCGCGACGTATCTGCGCAAAAGTCCGGGTTAGACTTGCCGGTCATGCTTCAACTGACCGGCGTTTCCAAGAGCTTCGGTAGCCACGCCGCCGTACACCCGCTGGATCTGCGTATCGCGTTGGGCGACACGACCGTGCTCATCGGTCCCAGCGGCTGCGGCAAGTCGACGATCCTGCGTCTGATGATCGGGTTGTTGCGCCCGGATCAAGGCAGCGTGACGTTCGACGGCGCCGAGTTGACCCCCGCCAACCTGCTGCAAGTGCGTCGTCGCATGGGCTACGTAATCCAGGACGGTGGGTTGTTCCCGCACCTCACGGCGCTCGACAACGTGACGCTTGTCGTCCGCTACCTGGGCTGGGACGAGCCGCGGCGCGCGGCGCGTGTAGCGGCGCTGGCCGAGCTGACGCATTTTTCGCCGGAGCGGCTGGGCCGCTACCCGGTAGAGCTTTCGGGTGGGCAGCGCCAGCGCGTCAGCCTGATGCGGGCGCTGATGCTCGACCCGGAAGTGCTGTTGCTCGACGAGCCGCTCGGTGCCCTCGACCCGATGATTCGCGCCGACCTACAAGAGGAGCTCCGGGACATATTCCGTGAGCTCGGCAAGACGGTCGTCCTGGTGACGCACGAGATGGGCGAGGCGGGCTACTTCGCCGATGAGATCGTGCTGCTGCGCGACGGGCGCATCGTGCAGCAGGGCGGATTTCGTGACCTGCTCACGGCACCTGTCGATGAGTTCGTCCGTCGTTTCGTAAGCGCTCAGCGCGGCCCCCGAGAGGTTCTGGAGAGTTTGTCGTGAACGGCCCGCGGCGCGACGGGACCAGGCTCAGGGCACTTTGCCTGGCGCTATGCCTGCCGCTTTGTGTCGCCTGCGCCGCGCCCGCCGGCCCCTCGGCGGTCGCCGTCACGGTGGGCTCCAAGGCTTTCACCGAGGGGGTTGTTCTCGGCGAGATCATCACCCGCCTGGCGGCGTCGACCGGGGCGACCGCCACGCACCGCGATCAACTCGGCGGCACTCGAGTGGTGTGGAACGCTTTGCTCGCCGGCGATATTGACATCTATGCCGAGTACACGGGCACCATCCGCGAGGAAATCCTCGCCGGCATGGACATCGACGACGAGGCAATCGGCGACGAGCTGGCACGCCGCGGCGTGCATATGAGCGCGCCGCTCGGGTTCAACAACACCTACGTCATCGGTATGCTCGACGACGTTGCCGAAGAGCTCGCGATCACCGACATTTCCGACCTCCGCGATCATCCACTGCTGCGCTTCGGTTTCAGCAACGAGTTCATGGATCGCGACGATGGCTGGCCCGGCTTGCGGGAGCGCTACGAATTGCCGCAGCAAGACGTGCGCGGTCTCGATCACGACCTTGCCTACCGGGGACTCGAGAGTCGCAGCATTGACGCCATCGATTTGTACTCGACAGACGCGGAGATCCGCTTTTACGATATCCGCGCGCTCCGCGACGATCGCCGGCACTTCGCCGATTATCGCGCCGTATTGCTGAGCCGCGCCGACCTGGCCGAGCGCGCCCCGCGCGTTTGGGCGGCCGTACGGCGTCTCGAAGGAGCCATCGAGGAGCCCGAGATGGTCGCGATGAACGCGCGGGCCAAGCTCGACCGCATTCCCGAAGCACAGGTCGCCGCTGACTTCCTGACAGCTCGTCTCCAGGTCGATTCCGACGTCGTCCGCGACGACATGATCGTGCGGCTGGGGCGCAATTTGCGCGGCCACCTGGTACTCGTCGGTGTTTCGTTGCTCGCCGCGATCATCATCGCGGTACCACTGGGAGTTGTTGCCGCGCGGCTGCCGAGACTCGGCCGAGGGATCCTGGCCGTCGTCGGTGTCGTGCAAACGATTCCGTCGCTGGCGCTGTTCGTTTTCATGATTCCGTTTCTGGGAATCGGCGCCATGCCGGCAATCGCCGCCCTGTTTCTCTACAGCCTGTTGCCGATCGTCACCAATACGCACGCCGGCCTGATCTCGATCCCCGGGCCGTACCGTGAGTCGGCGGCGGCCATAGGCTTGCCCCCGCGGGCTCGCCTGCGCTCGATCGAGTTGCCGCTGGCGTCGGGCTCTATTCTCGCCGGCATCAAGACTTCCGCCGTGATCAACGTCGGCACGGCGACCTTGGCGGCGCTTATCGGTGCTCCGGGGTTCGGGCAGCCTATCCTTACCGGGATTCGCCTGGCGGACAACGGATTGATCATGGAGGGCGCTGTGCCGGCGGCGATCCTCGCTGTCTCCGCCCAGGGTCTGTTCGGGCTCGCCGAGCGCTGGCTGGTGCCGCGGGGCCTGAGACTCGAACCCGGGTCGTAACCGGGCGCGAGGCCTGAGACTTGAACCCGGGGTGGTGCCGGGCGCCGGGCCGCGGCCCCGGCCCCTCCCCCGGCCCGGGCCCCCGGCGGGCCGGGGGGCCCCCCGGCCG
>CBDUXW010000005.1:0-22301 GCA_965371275.1 uncultured bacterium
CCTCCCAGCCGAAGCGAACAAACCGAGCCAGATACGCCGGCGCGAGCTGCGCCCGACGCTCGAGGCCATACTCCAGCATCATGAACTCGGCGCTCGGGAAAAAAAGCATCAGCACGTAACGTAGACGCTGTCGGACGCCGCCGAGCGCGAAAAACTGCGCCACTCCCTCTCGTTCGCGGATAGCTGCGTTTTCGGCGAGACGATGGGCAAGCGGATGCTTCTGCGCCGCCCGGGTCGCGGCGAGTTCACCGATCACCTCGATGGGGATTCTCGCCGAGAGCTTCGCAACAGCCTCTGACAAGATCCGTGCAACCAGCGATCCGAATCCCGCCTGGTCACAGATCGATACCACGAGGCTCCAGTCGAGTGTGGCCGCCTCCTGCTCAATGAATTGACTCAGCTCCGTGAGCCAGAATGTGGGCGCATCGTTACGGTGAGCCAGATGCAGCGCCAGGTGTACCAGCAAGTCCTCGCTACCCAAGGACAGCGTGGGTTCTCCCAGAACTCGCGTGGCTACGCATCGCCCCCAGACAGCGTCCATGTCGACAGCGTCCAGGAATGGCGGGTAAGCGATGGTCCAGTGTGGCTCGACTATGATGACGAAGTCGGCCTCACGAAGGAACTTCAGGGTGTTGGAGAAGGAATCCGAGAAGCCGCGGCGTCGATCGACCTCACGGTAGCCGAGCTTCTCGAGGAGGAAGCGCACCGAGGGCAAGTCTCGATGCCGCACCAAGAGATCGATGTCGCCCATCGGCCGCGTGCCGAATCTGCCGTGGAGGCGCTCGGAGAGCCCGATGCCCCGCAGCGGGGCACAGGTGAGATCCCGATCGCGAAAGGCGCGCAGCAAATTGCGCAGCTCCGCACCTAACGCCAGGTTGCGAGCACCCAGTAGAAGCCCATCGTTTCCGCGTTGTTCACGAGCCGCGTGCACGTACCGGGAAGAATCAACTCGTCCCTTCGTCACCATGAACGATTTCCAGCAAACCCTTGTCGACGAGCAGGCAGACGAGGTTCCGCAGATCTTGGTCGCACTGTCTCTCGCTGACGTCGTATTCGTTTAGTAATGCTTCGCGCACCAGCGCGAGCTCGCCGTGCTGCTCGATTAGCTGCCACGCGAGTGTGCCCACGCTGTCGAGGCCATAGTAGACGCCGCCCACCAGATCCAGCAAAACGGTCTCGCCCTGCAGGTACTGGTAGAGCACGCCTTCCGGAATACGAACCTGCGATACGATCTCTTCGGTCACGAACTGGGCTCTCGCTCCGCGTCGATATAGTCCGTGCACCGCGTGTGCACACCGTTGATTCTAGGGAACGGGAGGCGCCGAAGGCTACAACGATCGGCAAATCAGGCGGATCGGTCACGGCGTTCTTCCTTGCCCGCACGGTGTGCGAAAGTAGCGAGGCTGCTCCCCGCAACCTGAAGGTTCCTACATGATCGCTGCCGGCCTGGTTGTTGCCTTGCTCGCCTCCACGTCGTCGATTGCGCAACCGCGCCTGGTGACCTTCGATACCGCCGACGGCGGCCGTATCCACGGGCACCTGTACGGGGGCGGCGATCACGGCGTCGTTCTGGCTCACGGCATGGTATTCAACAAGGAGAGCTGGGCACCGCAAGCCGAACGGTTGGCGGCCGCCGGATACACGGTGCTGGCGATCGACTTTCGCGGCTACGGCGAGTCGGTGGGCGGCGCCGACGATCGCGCCCTCTACCAGGATGTGCTCGGCGGTGTGCGTTTTCTGAACAGCCGAGGCCTTTCAACGGTGTCTGCGATCGGAGCCAGCATGGGCGGCGGCGCCGCCGCTGGCGCGGCCGCCATCGCGGAGCCGGGCGAGATCGACAAGCTGATCTTGCTGTCGGGAGTGCCGATCGGGGGCATCGAGCGCCTCGCGTCGGGCGCTACCTTGTTCGTGGTCAGCGAAGGGGAGGGTATGGCTCCGCAGGTCGAGGACCAGTACGAGCGTGCCCCGCAACCCAAGCGTCTCGAGATCCTGCCCGGCGACGCCCACGCCCAGCACATCTTTCGCACCGACCAGGCCGAGCCCTTGATGCGGCTGATCCTGGAGTTTCTCGGACGGTCGGGAAACTGAAGTGAACTGTCGGTCGGGGACCCGGCTCGCGAATAACGATTCACCTGCAGGCTAGGCTGCGGGTCATCTGCCCCGCAGCGACACGATCGGGTCGATGCGTGCCGCGCGCTGAGCCGGCAGCGCGCAAGCCGCGAGCGCGGCGACGCTGAGGCATGCAACCACCGCCACGTAGGCAAGCGGGTCGGTCGGCGCGACGCCGAACAGCATTCCTTCCAGCAGACGCGACGCCGCCACTGCCCCGGCCACACCCATGGCGAGGCCGACGGCGGTCATCGCCAGGCCCTGGCGCACGACCAGGCCGATGACGTCGGCGCGGCTGGCTCCCAGCGCCATCCGGACGCCGACCTCGTGTCCGCGCTGCGCCACCAGGTAGCTGAGCACGCCGTACACACCCAGGCTGGCGATGAATACGGCGATGGCGGCGAAGATGGTCAGCAGCACCGACGCGAAGCGCTCGCGCTGTACCGCCTGGGTCAGGGTTTCTTCCATCGTCGCAATGCGAAACACGGCGAGGTTGCGGTCGATCGACCACACGACCTCGCGCACCGCTGGTATCAGCGCCCGCGGATCGTCGTCGGTACGCACCAACAGCGTCACCGCGCCGACCTGCGGCGCCTGCAGGATGTTCACGTACATCGCCGCCGGTGGGTCCTGGTCGAGCCCGTGCATTTTCTCGTTCTCCACGATGCCGACGACCTCGCGCAGGGCCGGTCCCCAGATAGCCATCTGGCGGCCGAGTGGATCTTCGTCGGGGAAATAGCGATCGACTGCCGCCTCATTGAGCAACACGACGAACGGCGTGTCGACGGTATCGGTGGACCGGATCGGCCGACCTCGCACCAGGCCCAGTCCCACGGTGTCCAGATAACCGGGCGAAATGATGCGCGTGGTGATCTCGCCCTGGTCGGTATCGCGCGGCCGGCCGTCGATCGAGAAGCTGTTGGTGAATCCTTGCTGCAGCGGGTGGTTCGAGGCTAGCGCCACCGCCCGCACGCCGCCGAGTGTGGCGACCTGCGACAGTACCTCGCGGTTGAAGCTCTGGATCTCGACCCAGTTCGGGAAGATCGAGAAGTCGCGAGGATAGCGGGCCTGCGGCAGCTGCACATCGGCACGTAGCACGTGCTGCGCCGTGAACCCCGGGTCGACGCGTTGCAGGTTCCACAAGGTCTGCATCAGCAGGCCGGCCGACACCAGCAGCATCACCGCCATGGCGAGTTGGCCGGCAACCAGCAGGCGACGGACAAGCTGTTTCGAGGCAGATGCCGCCTGTGCTTGGTTGCGGCCCTCCTTGAGTTGACTCTGCACGTCGAGGCGACGCGCCTGCAACGTCGGGATCAACCCGAACACTGTGCCGATCAGGGCGCTGGTAACGAGCGCGAACCCGAGCACCGTCAGGTCGATTTCCGTCGTCCCGACGGCCAATACTTCGCCCGGTGCGATCGCGAGCAAGGCGTTCAGGCCGAGGAACGCCAGCGCGATTCCGAGTGCCATGGCGACGCCGGCGAGCATCAGGCCCTCGATCAAGAATCGGCGGATCAGGCGTCCGCTGCCGGCGCCCAGCGCCACGCACACCGCGACCTCCTGCGTGCGGTCGGCGCCGCGCGCCAACAGCAGGTTGGCGACGTTGGCGCAGGCGATCAGCAGCACACTCGCCACCGCGCCGAACAACACCCAAAGGGTCAACCTGACATCGCCGCGCACGACCTCATCGAATGGCTCCACGAAGGTTCCGCGGTTGACGTTGGCGCGCGGATATTCGACCTCGAGGTCAGCGGCGATTCCGGCCATTTCTGCGTCCGCCTCGCTGACGGTCACGCCCGTGGCCAGCCGCCCGATCAAGCGCACCGAATGGCTGGAGCGCGGCGCCGTGGTCGGCGTTTGTTGCGCCGCGATCCACATGTCGAAACCCTTCACCGGGAATTCGATCCCCGGCGGTAGCACGCCGACGATCGTGTGGCTGCGGTCGTCGACGCGGATCGTGGTGCCGAGCACGGCGTCGTCGCCGTTGAATGCGGAACGCCAGAAGTCGTCGGCGAGCAGCGCCACGAGATCGCCGCCCGGCTGATCTTCCGCTGCGTCCATGCCACGGCCGAGCTGGGTGCCGATGCCGAGAATTTCCTCGAGGTTGTGGGTCACGACGGCGATGTCGACGCGCTGCGGCTCACCGTCGTCGCGCGACATGGTCGCCGGCCGGAACGCGAACATGGCGATGTCGTGGAAGGTTCGCGTGCGCTCCAGAAAATCGAAGTAATCGGGGATCGAGGCGGCTTCGCGCGTTGTACCGGAGGCACGGTCGTTTTCCCAGATGATCGCCAGTCGCCCAGGCTGGTCGTACGGGAGCGGTTGCAGCAAAATGCCGTTGACGACGCTGAAGATCGCCGTAGTGGCGCCAATGGCCAATCCCAGCGTCAGAATTACCACCAGGCTGAAGCCGGCATTCTTTACCAGCGCTCGCGCCGCGAAGCGGGCGTCCTGTGCTGCTGCTTCCATCATCGTTCGAAGCTCCTGTCGGGCGACGCGCTGCCGGGAGAGCTCTTCGCACTGCTCGCGAAAACGATCGACGTCGCCGAAGCGGCGGATCACCTCCGCCCGCGCCTCGTCCGGGGTCAACCCGTTCTCCACGAGGTCGTCGGCACGACCGTCGACGTGAAACGTGAGCTCCTCGTCGATGTCGTGCCCGATCATGTGGCGCGGAAACAAGCGCCTCCAGATGTCTCTCCAGTCGTGCATCAGGTTCGCGGGGAGCGCGAAAACGAATGCCTACTCAGTCGGCCCATGCGGCCGGCACGCGGAGCACCGAGGCCACCGCGTTGGCATGCTTGAGCCAGCGGGCCACGTCACGCTGCAGCCGGCGCTTGCCCTTGGCAGTGAGGCTGTAGAATTTCGCCCGCCGGCGCTTGTCGGAAATCCCCCACTCGCCGGTCACCAGGTCGTCTCGCTCGAGTCGGTGCAGGGCCGGGTACAGGGCGCCTTCGTCGACCTTCAGTGCCTCGCCGGCCTCGGCGTGTATCCGGCGGCTGATCTCCAAGCCGTGCAGCGGACCCTCCGAGAGGGCTTGCAACACGAGCAGGCTCAACGTGCCGTACAGGGTGTCTGCTTCGACTTTCGTCATGATCTGTCTCTTGTCTGACCCGCTTAGTATAAGCAGCTAAGGTGAAGGTACAAAGACGGGCCCAGAGTGTCAAGGGGAGCACGACCGCTCACGCGTCAGCACCCTGATAGGCTCTTGCCGGTGGCTTGCAGCACGGGGAGAACTGAGGGACAGATGAAGAACCATCGCGCAACAAAGACACTCTTCAGTTTCGTTGTCATCGGCCTGCTGGCAGGGTGTGCGCCTGCCGGACAGGCGCCGGATGCTGAGACCGCCGGTGCCGGTAGCGGAGCGGAATCAGCGGCCACCACCGAGGCCCGGATCGTTGCCATCGAGGGCGGCCTGCTGCCGCTGTTCACGATTCGCGGCGAGGCGGTGCGCACCACGCCGCTCGCCGAGCGCATGGACGAGCTCGGCGTGCCGGGAGTCAGCGTCGCGGTAATCGAAGGTGGCGAAGTCGTCTGGGCGCGCGGGTGGGGGCTCGCCGACATCGCCTCGGAGCGTCCGGTGACGTCGGCAACGCTTTTTCAAGCGGCGTCAATTTCCAAGCCCGTCGCCGCGATGGCTGCCCTGCAGATGGTGCAGAACGGGACGATCGATCTCGACGGCAACGTCAACGACTATCTGACGAGCTGGCAAGTTCCCGACAACGGCTTCACGGCCGATAAAAAGGTCACGCTGCGCGGCTTGCTCACCCATACTGCGGGAACCACGGTGTGGGGATTTCCCGGCTACGGCCCCGACGACGAGGTGCCATCGACCGTGGGCGTGCTGGAGGGCGAGGGCAACACCGACCCGGTGCGTGTTTTCAAGGAGCCGGGTGAGAGCTGGCGCTACTCGGGTGGCGGCTACACCGTGATGCAGCTGATGCTCGAGGATCTCAGTGGTCGGCCCCTTCCGGAGTTGATGCGCGAGGCCGTGCTCGAGCCCGCCGGCATGACGCGCTCCGCCTACGCGCAGCCTCTTCCCGCCGAGCGGCGCAGCGAGGCCGCGATCGGCTACCGCGCCGACGGCAGCTTCGTCGACGGCGGCTACCACACCTACCCGGAGATGGCGGCCGCCGGCCTGTGGACCACGCCCACCGATCTGGCGCGCTTCGCGCTTGCCATTCAGCGTTCGTACGCGGGCGAAGATGAATCGCTCCTGTCTCAGGAAACGGCCCGTGCGATGCTCACACCGTCCATGAACGGCCATGGCCTCGGCCCCCGTATCGCCGCCGACGGACTGTACTTCGGCCACGGCGGCTCCAACGAGGGGTTTCGGTGCCAGTTCACGGCCTTCATCGAGGGCGGCCGGGGCATCGCCGTGATGACCAATTCCGACGCCGGCGGCCAGCTCGCCAACGAGATCATCTTCACCGTCGCCGCCGAGTACGGTTGGCCGAGCCTGGCGCCCGACGAAAAAGTCGTCGTTACGCTCGACGCCGAGGACTACGAGCGCGTCGTCGGCACCTACGCGCTGCCCGGGGTCCCGGGGGGCGTTCAAGTGCGATACACGGAGGGTCGCCTCCTGCTCGTCATGCCGGGATCGCCCGAGCTCGAGCTGCTGCCCGAATCAGCAACCGACTTCTTCATGCGCGGCGACGGCGCGCCGGTCTCCTTCGAGCTCGAGGGCGACGGGGTCGTGATCGTCGGGATGGGGAGGAGGGGGCGGAAAGTCGACGGGTAACTGTTTCCGGCTGTTACCTTCTGAGTCGCCGTCTTTATTCTCCAGCAAGGAGAATTACAGATGCGAAAATCCGTCAAGAAAGCTCTGGAGTTTTGGCTCAGCGAAGGGTTGCTGAGTGCCCACAAGGTCGACGAGCTGTCCGTCAGCCTCGTCGATCACGACCGAGGCGAGGATTCAGGCCGCGCCGTGACCATCTTCGGCGCCATCGGCGCCGTGCTCACCGGCCTCGGTGTAATTCTTTTCGTCGCCAGCAACTGGGCCGGCATGAGCCCGTTCGCGCGCGCGCTGGTCTTGATTGCCGGTTACGGGTTCGTGGTCTTGTGCGCTGTCGTGGCCGAACGCAAGACGCTGCCGATGGTGGCCGAGGCCATTTGGCTGCTGGTGACGTTCGTTCTCGGCGCCAACATTTTCCTGTTCGGCCAGATCTACAACCTGTCGCTCACCTGGCAGCAGGGCACGCTGGCCTGGATGATCGGCGCCCTCGCCATGGGCTACGCCCGAAGCAGCGCCGCGCAGGCGGCGCTGGCGGTGCCGCTCGCCATCCTCACGCTGGGTTGGTGGGGCGGTGGATCGGGGTGGTTCTTCGACGACCAAATGGAGTACCTGTATGCCGACGCTGGGTTACGCCCTGTGCTGCCGCTGCTCGGTCTGGCGCTGGTGGCGATTTCCACGCTGGTGGCGCGGCGCGAGGACCTGACCTTCGTGCGCCTGCCGGCCTTTCGCTGGGGCACGTTCCTGATCGCGGCGACACTGGTGATCACGACAATTGACCGCGAGGTTGCGGTGGACTTCTTCGAAGCCGACTTCGGCGCCAAGCAGCTATTCGTGCTGGTGATGACGGCGGTGCTTGCGGCGGCCGCGTATTTCGTCGGCGAGTTCGATTCGCCGCGCAGCCGGCCGACCATGCTGGCAATTCTCGGCGGCCTGTTCCTGATGATCATTCCGGTCGGCGGCGAGCCGTGGCTCGCCCTCCAGTTCGACGGCGTCCACCTGTTGTTCGGTGTCTATGTACTGGGTGTGTTCGCCCTGGCCCTGCTCACCATCTGGCTCGGCATCACGGCCCGCAACCCGCGCTTGGTGAACGTCGGAATGGTCAGCACGGTGGTGCTGATCATCATCCAGTACTTCGGTTGGTCCGTAGCCCTGATGGACCGCTCGGTGGCGTTCATCGTCGGCGGCGTGGTGCTCATCGGGCTATCGGCATTCGTCGAGAAGAAACGGCGCCAGATCATGGCGCAGATCGCAGCCTGACAATGATCGATCGAAAGACCCCAATCGCCATCGCCATCCAGTTGATCGCCATGTTCTCGGTCGTTGCGCCGTCGATGATCCTCGCCCGCACCGGGGAGGTCGTGTACCTCGAGACCGAGAAGATGGACCCGCGCGCCTTGTTCCGCGGCGACTACGTGATCCTCGGTTACCGCCAGGCTCAGGGCATCGTGCCGGAGGCGATGGCCAACGAGGCCTACAACCGCGGCCTGCCGCTGTACGTGACCTTCACCACCGACCGGCCGGCCCAATTCGTCGCCGTCGGACTCGAGCCCCCCAACCTCCAACGCGACCAGTTCTGCATGGTGGGACGGGTGCGCAGGTGGGGTTGGGAGAGCGGCGCGATCGACAGCAGGCGCGCCGTCGACTTCCCGCAGATTGCCCAGTACTTCGTGCCCGAGGGCGAGGGCCGCGAGCTCGAGCAGCAGCGCGGCGAGAACCTGCTGGCTCGCGTCGCCGTGAGCCGTGGCTGCGACGCTGTCTTGCTGGGGTTGGAACCACGATAAGGCGCAGGCGCCGGGTTGGCCGCCGGTCCGCACCGGTTTCAGCTGGTGTCCCGCGTTCCCGATGTGGAATCATCGTCCCGACTTTGCTGCGGGGATGTTCTTTTCGGGAGGGGCTTGCAATGGACGACGAAATCACAGGCATGTATCAGATCGCCAAGATCCTCGAGGATCTCGACGACGTGGCGCGGGCGCGGATACTTCGCTGGGCGGCCGAGAAGTTCGACGTGGACCTGGGGCTGGCGCTGGACGGAACAGACGACGTCGACGACTCTGATCACACGCGGTTCATGGGTGTCGATCCGGACAAGCTCGAAGCGGCGCGCGCGGCGCGCACGGCGCAGGCTGCCGAGAACCGCGACGCTGCGGCGGCGCCCAAGCTCGAGGTTCAGCCCGCCTCGAGCCTCGACCAGCCCGAAGAGGCTCCACCCGAGCACGATCCTGACAAGCCGTCCTTCTTGGACACGCAGTTCCGCATGTTTTCCGGTAAGAAGGAGCTGAAGAAGACCAAGGACAGCGATGACTAGCAGGCCACGACCTGCTAGGCCGTTCATCGCCTCGATTTGACCTTTCGTCCCGGGCTCGATTGAAAGCTCCGGTCTCGGTTGGCCATACTGGCCGGGTCATGACCGAACACGAGAAGCGCAAGTCACTCCGGCGGATCGCTGTAGAAGCCCTCGTGCGCACGCCGCGAAGGCTGAAGGTGGGGCTGCTGTTGAATGTCGCGTTGTTCTCGGGTATCGCCGTCATGGAAGTCGTCGATGCCTTCACCGGCGGCCCCGCGTCGCCGACGCGAACCGCAGCGCTCGTGCTGCTGTTGCTCGGGGCTCTCGTGCTGAGCGTTGCCTCCGTGCTGTACACCGCCTCGCAGCGCGACGCCGATTGCAGCCTCTTTGCCGTCAAGATGCAGGCCTTTCGGGTGCGCACTCGGAAGCTGGACGAGGTGCTGGTGGCGTTTCCGCCACTGATTTTCGTGGCGGGGTGCCTGGTCGCCGCCGGCCTGGGCATCTTCATGCCTTCGGCCCGTAGTCCGTGGGCTGTCGGCCTTCTTCTTGGCATGGGGGTTTGGTTTTTGGTGTGGGGCGCCTTGATGCTCGCCTCGACCTCGCGTTTTCTATACACCGAGGCGCGCGAGCAAGCGGAAGCTGCCGAGCGCGCCCGCAGCGAGGCCGTCGAGTCGCAACTCGCGGCGCTGCAGGCGCAAATGAACCCGCACTTTCTGTTCAACACGCTCAACACGGTGGCCTCGTTGATTCGCACCGATCCGGTGGCCGCCGAAACCACCGTCGAGAACCTGTCGGTGGTATTACGCCGCACGCTCGAGCGGTCACAACGAGTGCTGTCGACGGTCGACGACGAGGTCGATCACCTGGCGGCCTACCTGTCGGTGGCGAAACAACGCTTCGGCGACCGATTACACGTGCACTGGGACATCGATCCCGCGGCGCGCGACCTCATGTTGCCGACCATGACATTGCAGCCGTTGGTCGAGAACGCGTTGAAACACGGCATCGGCGCCCGCCTCGAGGGCGGAGCGGTGCACGTCGGCGCTCACCTCGAACGGCGGCAGGGCGGGACCTCGGCAGCAGGGGAGCAGACCGGGAGCGTCGCGTCTTTGGTGCTCGAAGTCGCCGACGACGGTCCTGGATTCCCGCGTCGCTACGAAGAGGGAACCGGCTTGCAAAACCTGCGCGAGCGGCTCGCCACGCTCTACGGGGACGAAGGCGAGCTGCGCGTGGAGAAATCCGATCCGGGGACGCGGGTGGTGGTGAGTGTGCCGGCCGTCGCGGCTCCCGAAAAAATCCTCGATGCCGCCTTCAAGCGCGGCGCCACCGTCGACGACGTCGGCGAGGCCGCGGCCCCCGTCATGGAGGATCTCGTGACCCAGATCAAGTCGACGGTGCGTGCCATCGCGCACAACACCGCTCGCGAGGTGCGCGACAGCTTGGATGAGGCGTTCGAGGATCTCCGTGCGGACGGCTCAACGAAGACTCGTAGGCGCCGGGGCGCGCGGGTTCGGGAGGACGACCGATGAGGGTTCTCATTGTCGACGACGAAGCTGCCGCCCGTCGGCGCCTGTCGATCATGCTCGACGATCTCGACGTCGAGGTGGTGGGCGAGGCGGAAAACGGTGTCGAAGCTCTCGAGCTCGCCGCCGAGCGCAGCCCCGACCTACTGCTGCTCGACATCGCCATGCCTGAGGTCGACGGTTTCGACGTGGCTCGCCATTTGCCCGAGCCGAAGCCGTTGATCGTGTTTCAAACTGCATTCAACGAGTATGCGCTCGAGGCCTTCGAGCACGAGGCGGTCGATTACATCATCAAGCCGGTGCAGCGCGACAAGCTGGAACGCGCCCTCGAGCGCGCCCGCGATCGCCTGGGGCACGGCACAGGCGCCGGACTGAGCAGCGACGTGCTGCGCCAGTTACGCGCCGTGGTGGCGCCGACGCCGACCGCGAGCCCGCGCGTCCTCGTGCGTGAGCGCGGCGGCCATCGGCTCGTGCCGTTCACGGATATTGTCGTGTTCGCCGCCAGCGAGGGCTTGGTGTACGCCGAAACCGCCGACGCGGAGTATCTCACCGACTACACGCTCAAGGAGCTCGAGGAGAGAACCGCGGGATCGTTCGTGCGTATCAGCCGCTCGGAGATGGTCAACCTCGCCGCCATCGAGCGCATCGAGAGCAACGGCGATGGCTCCGCGAAGGTCACGTTGACCGACGGGCGTGAGGTGCGGGTAGCTCGGCGCCGCGCTGCCGACGTGCGAGCCGTGCTGCAGGGCTGACGGGTTTTCGCCGGCGCATTTGTTTTCAATGAGTTACGGGGATCGGGGTCCTCCGATTGGGGCCATTGTGCCCAAATTATGACCAGGAATCTTGGCTCTCAATCGTGTGCTCCCGTTGTTTCCCGGCCCGGCCACCGCATAACTTCTCGCTGTTCCCCTTCTCAGCAACTGCGGCGGAAACCGTGATCGGCACCTCCCTCGGTCCGTACAAGATCATCGAGCAGCTCGGCGCGGGCGGTATGGGCGAGGTGTATCGGGCGCGGGATACCAAGCTCGATCGTGACGTTGCGATCAAGGTGCTGCCCGAGGATCTTGCCGCCGACCCGGACCGCCTCGCCCGGCTCGAGCGCGAGGCCAAGCTCCTTGCCTCCCTGAATCACCCCGGCATCGCGGCCGTCTATGGGCTGGATGATGACGGCGATCAGCGGTTCATCGCCATGGAGTTGGTCGAGGGGGAAACGCTCGCTGAGTGGATCTCCAGGTCGGGTCGGATCGAGGTCGATGAGGCGCTAAAAATCGCCGGCCAGATTGCCGAGGCCTTGGAAGCCGCGCACGACAGCGGTGTCATCCACCGTGATCTCAAGCCCGCCAACGTCATCGTCACGCCGGACGGCAAGGCCAAGGTTCTCGACTTCGGGTTGGCGAAGGCTTACGAAAGCGGCGCTCCTGCATCCGGCGTCTCGCCCGACCTTTCGGCGTCACCAACGATGATGGAAGCGACACGCACCGGCATGATTCTCGGCACCGCCGCCTACATGAGCCCCGAACAGGCCAAGGGCAAGCCACTCGACAAGCGCACCGACATCTGGTCGTTCGGGACGTTGTTGTTCGAGATGCTGACGGGACGGTCTGCCTTCGGCGGCGAGGACGTGTCTGAAACGTTGGCCGCGATTCTCAAGGACGAGCCGGATCTCGGGGCGCTGCCGGCGGACACGCCGGCCGCCGCAAGACGGTTGTTGTCTCGGTGTCTCGAAAAGGACCCTAGCCTGCGGCTGCGCGACGCCGGCGATGCACGCCTGGAGGTCCTCGACGGACTTGCCGGGGCGGATGTCGGATTCGACCTTCCCGCCGCGACCGCGGGCTCGCCTCGGCTCGTTCCCGCTCTCGTCGCGACGGCGATCGTGGCGGCGGTGCTTTCGGGAGTGGCAGTGTGGAGCTTGATCGGAAGTTCCCCGAATCCAGCGTCCCAACCGTCCCGCTGGATCTTCGAGCCGCCGGACGGGGCGCGGTTCGCGACGCTGGGCGGGAACGGCCCGTGGCTGCCGTATCCACCGATCGCTCTGTCGCCGGACGGAAACCTGCTCGCCTACGCCGCTGCCGTCGGTGAAGAACCCGTCCGTCTCTGGCTCCGTGACATGGACAGCCTGGACGTGCGTTCCGTGCCCGGGACCGAGGGGGCCGGGCAGCCGTTTTTCTCCCCGGATGGTGAACGGCTGGTTTTCTGGGCCGGTGATGTCGTGTTTGAGGTGCGCGTCGACGCCGGTCGGCCGGAGAGGATCGCCGACTTCCCTCAACCCCCTCGAGGGGTGGCGTGGACAGACGACGGTGCGATCCTGTTGGGGAGCCAAGACGGCCTGTGGCGCCTCGCCGACGGGGCGCCACCGGCCTTGCTGACTCCCCTGCGTGTCGAGAATCCGCATGTCCTTCCCGGAGGCGGCATCGTGTTTACGGTCGTAGCAGGCGGGCTTGCCGTGCTTTTTCCCGATGGCACCGTGAACTATCTTCCCGTGACCGACGGCGCCGCCCAGCCGCACTATGTCGACAGCGGCCACTTGGTCTTCTTTCGGTCCGGTGGGCTGGCGGCAGCGTCGTTCGATCCTGTCGCCGGCGAGCTGACCGGGGCCGTGATACCGGTCGTCGACGACGTGCTCACCGGTTGGGTTGCCGGAACGGATCTCGGCATTTTCGCCCTTTCGGACAACGGGAACCTGGTCCACTTCGCCGGCGACAACGCCTTCGAGCAGAACCGGATCGTGGTCGTGGATCGGCAGGGCGCCGCCGAAGTCCTGCCGGGCGATCGAGCCGGGAAATATACCGATCGGCCCGTCGTCTCGCCGAACGGCACCGTGCTGGCGATCTCGGACCGTGGGGATGGCATGGGGAGCGACATGTGGTCGGGCAACCTGATTACGGGTGCCTGGAACGTTCTGACGTCGGAAAGAGGAGGCGCGTCTATCCGACCTGTGTGGACGACCGACGCGTCCCGCCTGTTTTTTTCGTCCGCACTCAACGACAGCAATGGGTTCGACATCTATCGGATGCGGCCGGACGGCAGCGACCAAGCGCTCATGCTGAGTCGACCTCACGACCAGATGGCGCGGGGGATTTCACGGGACTATCTCGTGTTCACGGAACGCCATCCCGTCAACGGCAACGACATCTATTTGTGGGCATTGGACGGAGACAGCGAGCCCGTCGGCGTCGCCACGACGCCGGCCAACGAGTTCAATCCCAGTTTTTCCCCCGATGGGAAACACCTTGCTTACGTCTCCGACAAAACGGGCCGGAATGAGGTCTATGTCAAGCCGGTCGAAGGTTCCGGCGAGGGGGGAGTATTATCGCTCGACGGCGGGGTTTCACCGCGATGGTCGCCCGCCGGTGACGAGCTCTTCTATGTGCGTGGCTCGACCATGATGGCGGTAAGTGTCGAGCTCGAACCGGCCTTCCGTCGGCAAGGGCCGCCTATCGAGCTGTTCACCGGCGACTTCGACCCCCGATTCGACGTCATCCCCGCCGGCCCGCATTTCGTGGAAGGCGACACAAGGTTCATGATGCTGACGTTCGCGCAACCGGATCTCACGCAGCTCATCGTCACGTTGAACTGGGCGGCCGAGCTGCAAAGGCAGGTGCCCGGAGGGCGCTGAGTGTGGCGGATCCTCGAGATCGGGCGCGCCCGAAACTGTGCCCGCGGGGAACCAACTCCCGCCAACGTACGCCAGTTCCTGCCAAGAAGCGGCTGATTTCAGCCGCCGCGTCGCCCCAACGGGCACCAACTCCAGCCAACTGAAGCCAACTGAAGCCAACGCACACCAACTCCTGCCAACAACTCGCCGGTTAGGGACCGTCAGGATTCCTAATCCCGGAGCCGAGGTTCGAGTCCTCGCAGGGGCATTTGTTTTCAAGGAGTTACGGGGATCCCCAGTCCGCACTTTGTAGGATTGTGCCCAAATTGTGCCCGTGAGTGTCGGAGTTCAATCCCGTGCGCCCGTTGTGTGTTCATCCGGCCACCGGATAGATTCCAGCCGTCCTCTTCCACGCTAGAAGGGTGAAATCCATGATCGGCGACACGCTCGGCCCCTACAAGATCATCGAGAAACTCGGCTCCGGTGGCATGGGAGACGTGTACCTCGGCGACGACACCCGCTTGGGGCGCAAGGTGGCGATCAAGGTGCTTCCGGCGGAGTTCGCCTCTGATCCGGAGAGGCTGGCGCGTTTTGAGCAGGAGGCGCGGGCCGCCGCGGGGCTGAACCATCCTCACATCGCCGTTGTCCACGACGTCGGATCGGAGGCGGGCGAAAGCGGCGAGACGATCCACTACATCGTCCAGGAGCACCTGGAGGGCGAAACGCTCCGGGAGCCACTCAAGAAGGGCGCGCTGTCCACGAAAAAGGCACTGGCGGTCGCCGTTGAGGTCGCCGAGGCGATGGGCGCGGCACACGCGGCCGGCATCGTCCATCGTGACTTGAAGCCCGACAACATCTTCGTGACCAAGGACGGCCACGCCAAGGTGCTCGACTTCGGGCTCGCCAAGCTCACCGAGATGACCGGCCCCGGCGGCAAGGACATCTCCATGTCGCCGACGGTGCTCGGCACGATGGCCGGCCAGGTCATGGGCACGGCCGGCTACATGTCGCCCGAGCAGGTCGAGGGCGACGGCGAGATCGACGGACGGGCCGACATCTTCGCCTTCGGCTGCGTGCTCTACGAGATGGCCGTCGGCCAACGTGCCTTCGGTGGCGAGAGCGTGCTCGATACCTTGCACGCCATCGCCCGCACCGACCCCCAGCCGGTGGGCGAGATCAAACCCGATGCCCCCGCCGAGCTCGGCCGCGTTCTCAACAAGTGCCTCGCCAAGGAGCGCGAGCAGCGCTACCAGCATGCGGAAGACCTCCTGGTCGACCTCCGTGGACTGGCGGGCGAGGTCGACGCCGGCACCGCGCCCTCGTTCGTCGACGGTTCCGCGCTGGCTGCGGCCGCGCCCTCGACGAGGCGGCTCGCGCCGTGGGTCGCGGCGGGTTTCGTGGCCGGAGCCATGCTCGCCGCGCTTGTGGTTGGCATGGCGCTGGGCGCCGGCACGACGTCCGGCAATGAGGTGGCCCGCTTCGAGATCAAGGTCAGCGAGAGCGCGCTCGACCTGCAAGACGGCGCGGCGGTGGTTCTGTCTCCGGACGGCCAGACCATCGCGTACGCGACGACGGGCGGCCTGTGGGTGCGTAGGCTCAGCGGCTTCGAGCCCCGGCAGATCGTCGAAGGCGGCCTCGACAACCCGGTTTTCTCCCCCGACGGCCAGTGGCTAGCCTACGAGCAGGGCGGGACCCTGTGGAGAGTTCCCGTAACGGGTGGTTCGCCGCTCGAGATCACCGAGGCGAGCTTCGACCGAGGGACGTTCTGGGGTGAGGACGATGCCATCCTGCTGAGTCCGAACAGGTTCGGTCCGATCGTGAGAGTGTCGATCGACGGCAACGGCGAGCCGCAGCCGGTGACCGAGTTGACCGGAGACGACATCACGCATCGCTGGCCGCAACTACTTCCGGGAGGGCGAGCGCTGTTGTTTACCGCCCATACGCGAACAGAAGGTTTCGAAGACGCCAGCATCATGGTTCGCGACCTGTCTTCAGGGGAGCAACGGGTCGTCTTCCGAGGAGGTTCCTATGGACGTTACGTGCCGAGCGGGCACCTGGTGTACAGCATCGGTGGCGCGCTGTTCGCCGCACCCTTCGATATCGAAGGACTGACGGTTACCGGCCCCAGCGCCCCGGTGATCGAGGATGTGCAAACGGACTCCAGCGGCGGCGGCGCGCAATTCCATTTTGCCGACAATGGCACGCTGGTCGTCGTCCCTGCGGTGGCCCAGGCAGGCGAAAGCCTCAGCTGGGTGTTCGTCGACCGCGAGGGCAACGTCGAGCAGGAGTGGATGCCGGGCGGATTCAGCTACGGCCCCGCTCTGTCGCCGGATGGGAGTCGGCTGGTGGCCACCGTTATCGGTGAGGAGGGTGAGCAAAACCTCTGGAGCTGGGATCGCGGGCGCGCCGCGCCGACCAGGATCACGTTTTCGGAGACGACCGACATCTTTGCCGTTTGGCTGCCCAATGGACGCGAGCTGATCTACGCCGCGGATGCCGATGGGCTCTTTCGGTTATACCGGCTGCGAGCCGACGGTTCGGGTGAGGGGGAGCCCTTGCCGGATCCCGGTGAGGTGAACGAGTTCCCCCTCTCGATTTCGGCGGACGGCCGCTGGCTGTTGACGGGGAAGAATTCCGGGGCAGCCCGGTCCGTTTGGGTTCGCGACCTGACGGGCGGCGACGCCCCACGCCTAGTGCTCGACATCGGGGACTCGACTGCTCAAGCCGAACTGTCACCGGACGCCGGTTGGATCGCCTACACCTCCAACGAATCGGGCGATTGGGAGGTCTATGCCGTGCCTTTCCTTGCCGAGGACGGCGAAAAGGCCGCGCTGTCGGTGGGCGGTGGCGGCATGGCCTACTGGTCCGACGACGGTCGCAGCATCTACTACCGATCGCAGGGAGGCGTCATGGTGGTCGATCTGGAGATTGTCGACGGCCGTCTCCGGCCCGGTGCCCCCCGGTCCCTCTTTGAAGGCGCGTTTTTCGGCGATGTCATGGGTTTTCCCTACGAAGACACAGGATTGACGAATCTCGACGCCGCCGGCGACGGTGAGACGTTCGTCCTGCAGCAGGCGCCGGGGGCCGGCGGCTCACAAGCGAGCGCCGTCATTGTTTTCAATTGGTTCGCGGAGCTCGAAAGGCTGGTGCCGACGGGCCGCTGAATAGAGCGACTGTGCCCGAAACTGTGCCCGCGGGGAACCAACTCCCGCCAACGTACGCCAGTTCCTGCCAAGAAGCGGCTGATCTGAGCCTGCTACTTCTTGTCCTTCAGCAGCTCTTCCAGGTTGGCGAACGGTTTGTGGGTTGCCGGCGGCTGCTTTCTGCCCGTCGTCGGCGCGCCATAGGCCTTGGCGGTCTCGTTCCGTGAGTGCTCGTCGTCGTGGCAGTACACACACAGCAACTCCCAGTTGCTGCCGTCGGCGGGATTGTTGCGGTGATCGTGATCCTTGTGGTGCACGGTGAGCTGGCGGAGGTTCTTGCCGGTGAAGTCTCGTGCGCAGCGCGCACAGACCCACGGGAGGATCTTGAGAGCCCGCTCGCGATACGACTTTTTCGATGACATACGCGAATCCTACATCGCCGGGATGGCCGGCTTCCTGCCGGCGCGGCATGCCTCGGAAATCGACTCGATGACGGTGCCGACGTCCTAACTTCGCTTCGACACGGCTGTCTCCGCCGTCGGCAGCCAGATCTTGAACGTCGCGCCGGCGCCGGGAAACGATTCGAAGGCGAGCACGCCGTGGTGCTGGCGCAGGACGCCGAGGACGACCGCCAGGCCGAGACCACGCCCGGTGAACTTGGTGGAAAAGAAGGGCTCGAAGATTCTGCCGGCGCTGTCCTCGTCGATGCCGCGACCGTTGTCGCTGACCTCGATCAAGACGCGCTCGCCGGGAGGGTGATCGCTGCCGATAACGGCGCCGGCGAGCTCCTCCTCGCTGAGCCTGACGGCAAGTGTGCGTACCTCGATGTGTCCACCATCCCTGCCGGCTTCCTCGACTGCCTCCCCGGCGTTGTCGATCAGATTGACGACGGTCTGAAAAAGCTGGCCCGGATCGCCGTGGACCGGAGGCAGGTTCGGCGCCAGGCCGAGAGTCAGGTGGACACCGTCGGCGAGGGAGCTGACGAGCAACGCTTCTCCTTCGCCGATCAGCTTCGAGACGTCGATGGGAACGGCAACGGCCGGCGTTCGGCCGGCGTAGATGAGCATTTGTTTGACCAACGCGGCGGCGTCGAGGGAGGCAGCAGTGATTTGGCCGAGCTGATGCCAAGGCTCCGAGCCCTCCGGCAGCTCGACGGCGGCGAGCTTGGCGTTGCCGAGAATCACGGTCAGCAGGTTGTTGAAGTCGTGGGCGATGCCGCCGGTGAGCTCACCGAGGCTGTCGAGTCGCTGGCTCTCGAGCATCCGCTGCTCCATGCGACGATGCTCCAGCTCCGCGCGCTGCTCCTCCGAGACGTCGCGTAACCGCAGCAGCACCGCGCTCTTCCGCGCCACGGGAATATGCGTGACCTCGATGCGCAGCCAGCGCGATTCGTCGGGGCCGTAGCGGCAGAGAACGTCGTGAGGCGCCGCGCCGGGTTCACGGAGCTGTGCGAGCTCAAGCGGATGCCGTGACGATTCATCGACGGGGTGGAGACGTTCGGCGAGTCTCTCGAGGAGGTGCTTATGCTGGCCGCCTTCGACGCCGCTCAGACTGCGGGCCGCGGCGTTGGACCACACCAGGCCTCCGTCACCATCGAGCAACACGATGCCGTTGGGCTCGCGGTTGAGCACCTGAGGCAGCAACCCGGGTAGGAGCGAGAACAGGCGGCTTCGATAGATGCCCACGACGAACAGCAACATCGACATCGAATTCGCCGCGATCGTCGGGTCGATCGCCAAGGGGGTACTGATCTGGGTGTAGATCATGTTGGCGATGAGGGGCAGGAGAGCGGCGGTCAGCATTAGCGAGGCGCGGGCACGAACGCCGCTCCCGGACCGGGTGAGCAGCACGACGCCGTACAGCACGATGGATGCCAGTATGAAGGCGTAGGCGGTCAGCGCGGCGACCCACCAGAGCTCGTGATACTGGCTTCGCGCGCCGGTCAGCGGCGTGGCGAAGCGACCGTGCAGCGGGGCGGTCAGGACCACGATCCAGCAGGCCACGATGAACGTGTGCGCGGCGGCGCGTCCGAAGCGCGCGAAACGACCGATGCCTAGGCCCTCGAACTCCGCGAAGGCGAGCGCCAGGACGAACGACAGCGTCGCGATGCTGAGGGAACCGAGATAGAGGACGATCAGTCCGACCCACTCCCAGGTGCGGGTCAGCGCCAGGGCGCTGATCGCGTCGCCCAAGACGAAGCAGAAGCCGGCGGCGAGGAGCTGCGGCAGCACCGGCCAGAACGGCCGTGGCGGACGCAGCAGCCAGACGTAGACACCCAGGGCAGAGTAGCCGGCCAGGGAAAACAGGTCGATGAGGACGTCCAGTGCCATGCGGCGCGAATTATCGCACAGGCGAAGCCGTCCGAACCGCGGTGTTCGTGAGCAGACCCACATCTACGCCGTTCCGGTCGAGCGACGTCACGCTCCTGCGGGAACCGCCGTCAACGCTGCGTTCGAGACGACCGAACGGTTCGACCACAACTCCTGGCTTGTTCCACCTGTCGTCGGCCAACACGACCGCGGTCTCGACCTGGCGATCGGGGATCGACCAGTACTTGTGCAACACGCGAACGGTTTCCTCGCGCGAGAGCAACCGAAACCCGTGCTTTTCGTAAAAGCGGATCGCCCACGTTGCCGCCGCCCACGTCCCGATCAAGTACGGTCGCGTGGATTCGGCGCGGAGCCGGTCCAGCAGTTGGTGCCCGATTCCTTCCCGCCTGCGCTCCGTGCGGACGTAGGCGTGGCGAATCAGGGTCACGTCCTGAACGTCCTGAACTCCCATTACGCCGACGAGCTGCCCGTCCTCGTAGTATCCCCAGAAAACGACGCCGGCTTCGATTTCGTGGCCAAGCTCGCTCTCCGGCATGTACGGATCGTTCCAGCGATCGGGCGGAATGATCCCCTGGTAGGCACTCGCCGCGTCGTTGATTACCTCGAGGATCGCTTCGCACTGATCTTCATCGCATCGGCGGATCATCGTTCGCTCCCATCCCGGTTTCCGTCTACATGACGGCGGCAAGGTACCTGTTGTGCGGGGCGCGAAACAACTTCATCCGGGCGGCGCCGGCTGCCAGATTCCCCGAAGTTTTGCGAGCATTTTACTTTGCCGACCCTGACCGCCATAATGGGATCAACTAATCCGATTTGAGGCCAGGGAAGCGTGAAAAAACGAAGTGTTGTCGTTACCGTTGTGTTCTGCGCCACGCTCGCGGTGGTGGTCGCCACCGTCGCCCTCGGGTCGCAATCGCTCGCCTCGGTTCCCGTCGATGATCCGATAGCGCGGCTCGAACAGCGTCTCGCTAGCGGAGCGACAACGGTGAGCTCCGACGAGGATCATGGGTACCTGGAAGCGCTCCTCGAGGCGCTCGAGATCCCCGTCGCATCGCAGGGGTTGATCTTCTCGCGCACGAGCTTGCAGACCGACCGGATCACGCCATGGTCGCCGCGCGCGGTGTATTTCAACGACGATGTCTACGTCGGCTGGGTGAAAGGGAGCCCGATTCTCGAGATCGCATCCATCGACCCGGACGAGGGCGCGGTGTTCTACACGGCGGCGCAAGACGGCGGCGAGCGCCCCGTGTTCACGCGGCACACGACAACGTGCCTGATGTGTCACGAGTCGAAGGCCGTCACCAGCGGTGTGCCCGGTGTGATCATGCGCTCGGTCCTTACCGACAGGCACGGCTACGTCGTCGACTCCGTTCACGAGGGCGCGACCAGCGATCGCACGCCGTTCGCGCAACGCTTCGGGGGATGGTACGTAACCGGAACGCACGGCGAGCCCGGTCATGCCGGCAACTCCATGTCGCCGCTGTTGAGCCATGAGGTATCCGATCCGGCGGGTTACACGAGGGAATTCGACTTCACCGAAGAGGGCAATCTCGCCGACCTCGACGGCCGCTTCGATGCCAACCCCTACCTCAGCAAGCACAGTGACATCGTGGCGTTGCTGGTGCTGGGGCACCAGACCCACATCCACAACATGATCATCCTGGCGCGACAATCCGCCGACGAAGCCCGCCGCGACCAGGAGCGGCTCTTGCTTTCGACGCGCATCGACGTGCCTGAATCCGGCGTTCTCCCCGCCACACAGAGCCGCATCGACTCGGCGGTCGACCGGCTGCTACGCGAGATGCTCTTCTATCGCGGCGCGCCGCTGAACGGTCCGCTGCAGGGCACATCCGGGTACGCCGAGGAATTCGTCGAGCGCGGACCGTTCGACAGTCGTGGGCGGTCGCTGCGCGACCTCGATCTCGAGACGCGACTGTTTCGCTACCCGCTCAGCTTCCTGATCTACACTGATTCCTTCGATTCCCTGCCCGACATCGTCAAGGACGGCTTTTACAAGCGTCTGCACCGCGTGTTGATCGGTGAGGACGACAGCTCGGACTTCGCCCATCTAACGGAATCCGAGCGCACGGCGATTCTCGAGATCCTCGAGGACACCAAGCCGGAGTTCATGGAACGGCGCGACTGAAGCGGCGGGATTGCTCCTGTTTCGGTGGCATGAGCGCGGCACCGGAACGCTCGCCTTGACGAATAATATTGACTAAGTCAATATTATTGACATGAGCACACGCAAAGGTCAGCTGGGGGAGCTTGAGCACCTGACGTTGTTGGCGGTCGTGCGCCTGGGAGAAGAGGCGTACGGGGCCAGCACACGGCGCGAGCTCGAGCGCACCGCCGGGCGCTCGGTGTCGATCGCCACCGTCTATGTGACGCTCGTGCGGCTGCAGAAGAAGGGCTACCTGGAGTCGTGGGAAGCCGATCCCGAGCCGGTGCGCGGCGGCAAGGCGAAGCGCTGTTACCGGATCACGCCCACCGGCGCTGAATTGGTGCGCGCGGCGCGTGCTGCGATCGATCGCATGTGGGAAGGCCTTGACGAGAACCCGGACCTGACGACATGAGTGCTCCGC
>CBDUXW010000006.1:0-19860 GCA_965371275.1 uncultured bacterium
GTGAGTGCCTGACCGTTCACCATCAGCGTCTTGCCCACTAGCTCCGGATCCGAGCCCGCTCGGCGCCAGTGCTGGTAGCTCACGACGACCACCGGGATGCCGCTGCCGGGCACCTCCTCGGCCGGGGTGAAGAAGCGGCCGCGAAAGGCGTTGACGCCGAAGGTGTCGAAATAATTGTGGGAGGCGAACTCGCCGAAGACGCGGCGCGTCACCTCGCCGTCGGTCAGCCCGACCATCGTCAGGTCGTGGGCCATCAGGCTCGTGAACGTGGTGTTGAGCTCGCGGATGTCGTTGAAGTTCGGATACGAAAACGGCCGGTAGGAGTCGGGCCGCGTCGTGTCCTTGCTGTACAGCGCCACCAGCTCGTCGGGATTGTCCGCCTGGATCGGCCGCAGCAGCAGCGAGTTGGTCAACGTGAAGGTCGCCGCGTTGGCGCCGATCCCGAGGGCGAGCACGAGCACCGCGACGGTGGTGAAGCCGGGATTCTTTGTCAGCACACGGGTCGCGTAGCGAAAATCCTGCCAGAGACTGTCCATCGTGGTTCACCTTGGTTGGGCGGAAGAACTCCTTGTCTACTAGACGAATCTCCCCGCTAAGAGGTTCCATCGATCGCTCGCTTTTAATCCTCGTAGTTCCGGGGTCATCGAACGGCCGGGCGACCGTGCCGTCCGGAGATATACTTTGTCGATGCTGAGGTGGAGGTCGCGCGCGCCGCACTCATTCGCATTGCGCGTCGCAACGAGCGGGGCGGCGATGTTGTCGATCGCGCTGCTGATTTCGTGTCGAGCTGCCGGGGAATCGCCCGATTCTCCACCCGCCGGCGCGGCAGCGGAGTTGTACGCCTTCCCCGAAGCGGCAGCGCTGGAGGGCTTCAATGTGCTGCTCATCACCGTCGATACGCTGCGCGCCGACGTTCTCGGGGCCTACGGCGACGACCACGGCACAACGCCGCGGCTCGACGAGCTCGCGAGCGGTGGCGTGCGATTCGCCTCGGCGTTCGCGCACGCCACCATGACGCTTCCGTCGCACGCCTCGATTCTCACCGGCGAGTATCCGTTCCGCCACGGCGTGCGCGACAACGGTGCGTTCCGTCTCGCTGATTCGCGGGTCACGCTGGCCGAGGTGCTCCACGACGCCGGCTACGCGACCGGGGCGTTCGTCGGCGCCTTCGTCCTCGACGCGCGCTTCGGACTGGGCCAGGGCTTCGACCACTACGACGACTACTACGGCGACAACGACCAGGCCGACGACTTTCACTTCGTCGAACGTCGCGCCGACCAAGTGTTGGCGCCGGCGGCGACGTGGGTAGAGGAACAAGATGGTCGTTGGTTCGCGTGGGTTCACCTTTTCGACCCGCACGTGCCGTACGCGGCGCCTGACCCGTTCGCAGCCCGCTTTTCGAGCGACCCCTATCGGGGAGAGGTTGCCTACATCGACCAGGCTCTCGGTGGATTCCTCGACAACCTCGCGGCAAACGGGACGCTGGAAAACACCCTGATCGTGTTCACCGCCGATCATGGCGAGTCGCTCGGCGAGCACGGCGAGCAGACACACGGCGTGTTCGCCTACAACGCCACGCTGCGTGTGCCGATGATCATGGCGGCGGGCGCGGCACTCGAGCCCGGCGTGATCGCGGCGCCCGTCGGACACGTCGATATCGTTCCGTCCGTGCTCGAGCTGCTGGGTCTCGACATCCCCGCCGGCGCCCAGGGCAAGAGCCTGCTGGGCGACTCCTCCGGTCCGGCGGCCAACGTCGACTCGTCCCGCCCGGCGACCAAAGCGGGAGCCGCGCGACGGCCGGGCGGCGCCCTCTACTTCGAAGCGCTCAACGGTTACCTCACGCAGAACCTCGCGCCGCTGACCGGGATCGTCGAAGGGGATTACAAGTTCATCGAGCTCCCGATTCCGGAGCTCTACAACCTGGCGGACGATCCGGCGGAGCAACACAACTTGTACGCCGACCAGACGGCGACGGCGACCGACATGCGCGCCCGGCTCGGTGATCTTCAAAGCGACCCGGGCGTCGCACGTGTCGATCCTCAGTCGGCTACGGGCGGCGGCAACCCGCTCGGCGACCTGCGGCCGACCGCCATGGATGCGGCGACCCGGAGTCGTCTCGAAGCGCTTGGCTACCTCGCGCCCGACGGTGCGCCCGAGAACCGCAGCTTCACCGCTGCCGACGACCCCAAGAGCGCCATCGGTGTCATCGAAAACTACCGGTCGGCGATGGCCGCGCGCGCCGACCCGGCCGGCGCCATTCGCCAGCTCCGGGCCGTCGTTGACGAACGGCCCGGATTCACCGCCGCGTCGTTGAGCTTGTCTTCGGTTCTTTACGACACGGGCCGCCTCGACGACGCGATCGCGGTCCTGGAGGCCGTGGTCACCCTCGCCCCCGAAAATATGCGGGCGGTGGGACGGCTTGGTTCGTACCTCGCGATGAGCGGCGAGCTCGAGCGCGCCGTCGCCCTGCAGGAAGCGGCTATGGAAGGGGCGCCCGACGACATCGACCTGATTGCCTCCCTCGGCGTCACCTACGGACAAATGGGACGCGCCGGCGATGCGCGCGCCCTGTTCACGCGCGTTCTCGAGCTCGATCCATCTTCGGCGAGCGCCCGCTACAACCTGGGGATGACGTACCTGCGTGAAGGCCGACTGCCCGTCGCCATCGACGAATTCCGCCGCGCCATCGCGGTCGGTCCGGAGTTCTGGCTCGCCTACGAGGGACTGGGCGGCGCTTTGATCGCCGGCGACCAACCCGGCGAAGCAGTCGTTGCGTGGAAACGCTTGCTGGAAATCAACCCGCAAAGTTTCGACACGCTCTACAACCTGGGTATCGTGCTCGCCCAGTTACAGCGCGGACCGGAAGCGCTCGAGCACCTGGATCGATTCGTGCGCGACGCACCGCCGGCGCGCTACGCGAAAGATATCGAAACGATCCGCGCCCTGGCGGCGCAGCTTCGGCAGGGCCGATAGGATTCACGCCGGAGGGCTCGGCGACTCGCAAACCGCGGCTGCGCAGCGCTGCCCATCTCTCCAGGTTCCTTGACGACTAGCCGTGCGTGGTAGTACGTATTAGGAATCTGCGTTCTGCGGCCCGGCCCGCGCGCGCTGAAGTAGCGGATGGTGCGTCCTTCAGGGACCGCCATCATGGAGGGACGCTTGTGTCGCAACGTGCGCTGTTACGCTCACTCTCCGGTCTCTTCGCCCGGACTCCCGGCGACATCGAAGCTCCCGCCCCGCTCACCCTAGATCAGGCACCCCGCATTCCGGGATATACGGTTTTACGCGTTCTCGGAGAGGGTGGCATGGGGGCCGTGTTTCTGGCCGAGGACGACAGTCTCTGCCGTCCCGTCGCGATCAAGGTGATCTCCGGCTTCTCTCCCGATGACCACGCTGCCCGCCAGCTTTTCCTCAACGAGGCCAAGGCCATGGCCCGAGTGGCGCATCCCAACGTGGTGCACGTCTACAACCACGGAGAAACCGACGGTCTGCCCTACATCGTCATGGAGTACGTCGAGGGCGGCAGCCTGGCCGGCCGCCTGAGGGGGGACGGTGCGCTGCGGGAAAACGTCGCTGTGAGCATCGTGACGCAGACGCTCAGCGCCCTGGAAGCAGCCTGGGACAGGGGCATCGTGCACCGCGATATCAAGCCGTCGAACATCTTGATCCAAAAGGACGGCTTGATTCGCGTGTGCGACTTCGGCGTTGCTCGTCCGGTTCCCGCCGATGTCAGCTCGGCGCCCACGATCTCCGGAAGACCGGCCGGAACGCCGCACTACATGTCGCCGGAGCAGGCGTCGGGGCAGCGCACCGATTTCCGCTCCGACATCTACTCGCTGGGGATCGTGTTGTTCGAGATGCTCGTCGGCCGCCCACCATTTTCAAGCAAGTCGCCGCTCGAGCTCATGACCAAACATCTGCACGAGCCGCGGCCGGGGCTCGAGGACGCACGGTATCGCGTGACGCCGGAAGTTTCGGCCCTGTACGAGTGGATGACGAAGCGCGAGCCGGCGGAGCGGCCGGACTCATATGCTCGACTGCGCGAACAGATCGAAGCGCTGGGCGATGTGCCCGCGCCGACTCCGGTATCGGTTCCCGCGTGGTCCAAAGTCGCGTACGCTGCGGTCGCGGCGGCTCTCGTCGTTACCGCGATGATCATCGGCAACGCCCGCGTGCCCGGCGGCGACGTGCCCACGATCCCGGGGCAGCCCCAAGTCTCAGCGCCCCAGTTTGCTCACCTGATCTCCGTCGCCGATTTCGAGAACCGAGCCGTCGACCCCGAACTCGATGCTCTCGGCGCTAGCCTCCGGGGCGAAGTCCAGTCCGCCCTCATCGGGGGACTCGGTGGGTTTATCGTCGTGCCACGGACCTTCGGGTCCGCCGGTGAGCAGTGGGCCCCGGCTGCCGCTCCCGACCTGATGTTCGAAGGGTTCCTCGAGAAGAAGGGCGAGCTGCTGCGAGCAGGAGTCAGACTCCGCAACTTAGAAAACGACGAAGTTCTGGCGGAACGCGTGGTGGAGTCAGCGGAGCAAGACTCGGCCGCCCTGGTGTTGCAGCTCGTCGAGGCGGCCGTCGAAACGCTCCGCGCAGAGTTCGGTGAGGTCACATATGTTGCACGGGCTCCGCAGAACCCCGACGGCGTCGCTTACATCAGCTACTGGAACGCGCTCGAAATTCTGGAGCGGGCCGAAACCGCGGAAGCCATCGACGACGCCATCGGCCTCCTGCTGCAAGCAACGGCAAAGGATCCGAACTTCGTGGGCGCGAAGGTGTTGCTCGGCACGGCGATGTGGAGGAAGTACCGCATCACCGGTGATGAATCACTGGCCGTCCGTGCACAAAGCGAGTGTACCGACGCCGTGGTGCAGGATGATGCGCTCGCCGAAGCGTACATCTGTCTGGGGCGCATCCATGCGCACCTGGGACGGAACGACGAGGCTGCGGCGAGTTTCTATCGAGCGATCGAGCTCGGTGCCGTCGTCGAGGCTCATCGAGGGCTCGGTTACCTATCCGCGAATCTCCACAATCGCGAACTGGCCGAGGATTACCTCAAAAGCGCGTGGAATCTCAACCCGACGTACCCTGGCGCGTACAGCAGCCTCGGCTGGTTCTACGCCCGCCAAGGAAAGTACGACGAAGCTGCCGGCTGGTACGAGGACGCCGTGCGTTGGGCTCCCGACAGCGCTCGCTCGCTGTCCAGTCTCGGTGCCATCTACTACCTCGGTGGTCGCTACGACGAGGCGATCGCAAGCCTGCGCGAGTCGATTGCCAAGACCCCATCGCCCGACGCCTACTCCAACCTGGGCCTCTGCTACCTGGCCAAGGGCGAGTTCGCGAGGGCCATAGAGGTGTTCGAAGAAGCGGAGTCTTCGGATTACGCCGACTATGTCGACATTGGCAACTTGGCTCGCGCCTATCGCCACATCGGCGACGATCGGGCGGGCGCGACGTTCGCGAGAGCTGTCGAGGCTGCGGCCCGAGTGCACAACATGAACACGGACGCCTGGGCACCGAGGATCCTGCTCGCCTACTACCACGTGATGTTGGGAGACGAAGACGTCGGTGGTCGCTATCTCGAGGACGTTCTCGACACCAATCCCGACGAGAACGAGGTGCATTTCTGGGCAGCGATCATCTACCTGGAGCTGGGCGAACCGGACAAGGCTCTGGCGGCAGTGGAAGAGGCGCGCCGTCTCAACTACTCGTTGTCCGAGATCCGCGACGCGACGGAGCTACAAGAGTTAGCCGATGAGCCGCGTTTTCGCGCGTTGTTGGAGGCGCAATAGGGGCGAAAAAGTATGGGGACCACAACCGATAGGGAGGAAGGTTCAGGATGAACAGAGAACATTTTGAGGTCAGCATAAAGATTCCGTCGGACGTGCTCGCGGAACTTGTTGGGCGAAGTAATCCGGGCATCGCTGCCTTGGCCAGTCCTGTCGTTGGCACCCTCGCGCAGGCCGAAGTGGACCACAGCATCATCTTCCCGGTTTGGAAGAAGAACAACGGTCACCCGGAAGAAGACACCGAGAACTTCATACACCACCATGATCCCGCAGTTGTTCCGGGTGAGTCCGTCGTCTTCCAGCCGAAGTCCATCACTGGTGGCTTCAGCGCGACGGTTGCCCTGAAAGTCAGGGAAGTGATCCTTGGAGACCCAGAGATCGCCAAGCACCCGAACAACGCTACGAAGTGCGCAGTGCGACAGGCCGGATTGACCGTGCTGCAGGCGTGGCTGGACGAGCCGGCGAACAACAAATTCAAGAAGAGAGGTGAGCGCCTACTCATGAATCCAGCGTTGCCCGAGGCGTTCCCCGGCGAGGACTGCAATTGCGATTTCCACGCATACAAGTTCAACGCCCGCGCCAAGCTCTCACAGGGGGAAAATAATCCTGAGTCCGTGATCGACCCTCACGTGCAGTTCCACCGGGGGGACAGGTGAGTAGCAGGCGGCGTTTTACGCGTTAGGTCGCGATCTCGCGAACGATCTGCTGGTTGGCTTCCCAGTAGGTTTTCTTGAGAGCGATCTCGGGGTCCTCGACCTTGGGCTGCACGCGGTCCTTGGTGTCGGTGGCGCGTGACACGAGTGTGTGCGATCCGGCTGCCGGATTGCGCCACTCGTAGTTCCAGAAGGTCCAGGTGTGCGGCGTAGCGTCGGCCGGCTTGGGGAGGAGTGTAGCTTCTGCCCAGGATCCGTCGTCGATGCTGAGCTCGACCTTGTCGAGCGGCGTGCCGTCGGTCCAGGCGGCGCCTTCAATGCGAACATTGCCGTCTTGCTGGCGCACGGCGCGCGCCGTGATCGACTTCACCAGCATCGGGCCGACCAGCGTGCGGTGCCAGACGGTGCCGCTGTCGGTTTCCTCGCCGCGCAGCGTCACGTAGTCGCGCGACATGAAGCGGCCGACGTAGCGGCGGTCGGTAATGTCGATGCGGTTGAGGTACTTCACCCAGGCGACGCCGAACCAGCCGGGCACCACCAGGCGTACCGGCGCACCGTGCTCCGGGGCGAGCGGCTCACCGTTCATCGCGTAGCAAATCAACGCCGTGTCCATGACCGGCCTGCCCAACGGCAGCGAGCGGGCGAAGTGCTGCTCGTACTCGTTGCGGCGGATTTTCTCCATGCCGGTGTCGGCGCCGAAAAACACCGCTTCCAGCGCGTCGGCGTGGACACCGCAGTCCTCGAGCAGCGGCATGAGCGGCGTTCCGGTCCAGCGCATGTTGCCGATGGCGCCCATGAAGCGCCCCGCCAGGCCGTTGCCGCCGCACTCGATGGTGGCGGTGTACTCGATGCTCGGCAGCCGCTGCAGCTCCGCGAGCGACAGCGTTCGCGGCCGCTCCACCATCCCGGTAATGCCGACCTGCCAGTCGCTCAGGTCGGTGGGCTTGTCGTAGTGCGACACTTCGTAGAGGCGGTCGGCGGGCGTGTGCCAGTCGAACGGCTTCTGCCACACGATCTGGTTGGCGAGATCGTCGGGCTGCGTGTCGTTGATGAACGGGATCTGCTGCTCGTTCTGCCCCAGTTGCCGCCACTCGGTACCGGGCATGAAGGCCAGCGCCCGCGCACTGTACGGCACGGCGGCTGCCGCGGCAGCGGAAGTGAGGAGAGTGCGGCGAGTCAGGGGTTGCGCGCGCGCGGCGGTTGCGGCGGCCGGGGCGTTGTCGGGGGACTCAGGTTTCGATGCCATTGCGCGCCTCCCAGGTCACTAGCAACGTGCTTCGGCACACTGCCAGGGGTAGGGGCGCTCCGGTCAGCGTCACGCCTACCCTCGTTTGCCCTTGAAGACGCGGAACATCCTGCGCACCGGGTCGTAGAACTCGTCGACGACCCGCTCCTTCAAGGGAATGATCGCATTGTCGGTGATCTTGATGTGCTCGGGGCAGACTATCGTGCAGCACTTGGTGATGTTGCAATAGCCGATGCCGTCTTTGCCCTTCAGATCACCGAGGCGGTCTTCCGTATCGAGCGGGTGCATGTCGAGCGCGGCGGTATATACGAGGTATCGTGGCCCGATGAACTCGTTGTGCTTGGCGTGCTCGCGCAGCACGTGACACACGTCCTGGCACAAAAAACACTCGATGCATTTGCGGAATTCCTGCACGCGGTCGACGTCGACCTGCTGCAGGCGCCAGGTGCCGTCGTCGGCATCGGGCGGCCGCGGCGTGAACTTCTTGATCTTCTTCTTGACCTCGAAGTTCCACGAAACGTCGGGGACCAGGTCTTTCTCGATCGGAAAGGCCTTGATCGGCTCGATGCTGATCGGCTTGCTCACATCGAAATCCGACATCCGCGACATGCACATCAGGCGCGGCATACCGTTGACTTCGGCCGAGCACGAGCCGCATTTGCCGGCCTTGCAGTTCCAGCGCACCGCCAGATCGTTGGCCGATTCGGCCTGGATCTGATGCACGGCGTCGAGCACCACCATGCCCTCGGTAATCTCGGTCTGGTAGTCGACGAACTCGCCGCCGTCGATGTTGCCGCGCCAGATTCTGAAGGTCCCGGTGGCCATCAGGATGCCCCGTTGGTGGCTATTCGCGGAAACGGTGTCGTCATGGCTTCGTGGTCGGCGCCCATCATTGGTTGTCGTCGATGATCTGCTGCAGTTCCGGCGGAATGGGCGGCAGCTCTTCCGCTTGCACCTGCATCGATCCGTCCGCGCCCTTCTTTACGAAATGGCGGGTCTTGCCGAACTGCTCGTCTTTTTGCGGGTAGTCCTCGCGGAACTGGGCGCCGCGGCTCTCGCGGCGCAGCAGCGCCGAGCGGGCCACCGCCTCGGAAACGGTAATCAAGCTGCGGAGGTCGAGCGCCGTGTGCCAGCCGGGGTTGTACTCCCGGTTGCCGGGAATGCCGACCGCCTCGATACGCGGCGGCAGCGTGCCGATGAACTCGATGGCCTCCTCCAGCTCCGATTCCTGCCGCACGATACCGACCAGGTCCTGCATCTTGGCCTGCAGGTCGTACTGCAACTGGTAGGGGTTTTCGGCGTCCGGGCCCGCGGCGGCGAACCGTTCGAACGGCGTCAGGGCCTCCTTGGCGGCGGCCCCGACCTGCTCGTCGTCGACGGACACGTGGCTGTTGTCCTTGGCGAAGGCGGCGGCATATTCGCCGGCGCGCTTGCCGAACACGAGGAGATCGGACAGCGAGTTGCCGCCCAAACGGTTGGCGCCGTGCAAGCCGCCGGCCGCCTCGCCGGCGGCAAACAGGCCGGGCACCGTGGACATCTGGCTGTCGCCGTCGACGCGCACGCCACCCATGGCGTAGTGCGTGGTCGGGCCCACCTCCATCACCGTCTCGGTGATATCGAGCTCGGCCAGCTCCTTGAACTGGTGGTACATGCTCGGCAGCTTCTTGCGGATGTGCTCGGCGCCGTTGGGCAAACGATCCTTGATCCAGGCGATGTCGAGAAACACGCCGCCGTGCGGGCTGCCGCGCCCCTCGCGGACTTCCTTGAGAATGCAGCGCGCCACGTGATCGCGGGTCAGCAGCTCGGGCGGGCGCCGCGCCGATTTGTCGCCCTGGGTGTAACGCCAGCCCTCTTCTTCGTTGTCGGCGGTCTGATCCTTATAGAGGGGAGGAATGTCGTCGAACATGAAGCGTTTGCCTTCGTTGTTGCGCAACACGCCGCCCTCACCGCGAACTCCCTCAGTCACCAGGATGCCGCGCACGCTCGGCGGCCACACCATCCCGGTGGGGTGAAACTGCACGTACTCCATATCGATGAGCTCGGCGCCGGCGGTGTAGGCGAGGAAGGCGCCGTCGCCCGTGTACTCCCAGCTATTCGATGTAACGCTGTAGGCGCGGCCGAAGCCGCCGGTGGCGACCACGATGGCCTTGGCCTTGAAGACGCGGAACTTGCCGCGCTCACGGTCGTAGCCGAAAGCCCCCGACACGCGGTCGCCGTCCATGAGCAGGCGGGTGATCGTGCATTCCATGTGCACGTCGATGCCCTGGTGGATGCCGTGGTCTTGGAGGGTACGGATCATCTCCAGGCCGGTACGGTCGCCGACGTGGGCAAGGCGCGGGTAGCGGTGGCCGCCGAAATTTCGCTGGCTGATCTTGCCGTCGGGCGTGCGGTCGAACACGGCGCCCCAGGCCTCGAGCTCGTTGACGCGGTCGGGGGACTCTTTGGCGTGGATCTCGGCCATCCGGTAGTTGTTGACGTATTGGCTGCCGCGCATGGTGTCGGCGAAATGGGTTTGCCAATCGTCGCGGTCGTCGACGTTGGCCAGCGCTGCCGCCACACCGCCCTCGGCCATCACCGTGTGGGCCTTGCCGAGCAGCGACTTGCATACCAGGCCCACCGACACGCCGGCAGCCGAAGCCTCGATAGCGGCGCGCAGGCCGGCGCCACCGGCACCGATGATCAGAACGTCATGCTCGTGGGTTTGATAGTTCGACATCTGGGAGCTCAGTGCCTCGCGGCGGCGGTCAGATCACAAAATCCGGAAGTCGGTCCAGATGCCCATGGAGCACAGGCGGACATACAGGTCGGTGAAGGCCACCCAGATCAAGCTCGTCCAGGCCCAGTTCATGTGCCGCTCGTTCAGGCAGGTCACGCAGTCGTAGGCCTTGGTACGCACCGGGGCGTCGGAAAAGTGGTTCTTGAAGCCGCCGATCAGGTGGCGCAACGAGTGGCAGCCGAGCGTGTAGGCGCTCAGGAAAATGGGGTTGAGGATCAGCACGATGGTGCCGACGCCGATGCCGAAGTGCTCCTCGCCGGTCGCCGGATCGACGAACCACATGGCCAACCAGGCGTCGTACGCGAGCACGAACAGAAACGCCACCGCCAGGTACATGAAGTAGCGGTGAATGTTCTGCATGACCAACGGGAACGAGCTCTCGCCACGATAGCCTTTGCGGGGCTCGGCCACGGCGCAGGCCGGCGGATCGGCCCAAAACGCCTTGTAGTAGGCGCCACGGTAGTAGTAGCAAGTAACGCGGAAACCGCCGGGCGCCCACAGAATCAGGAATGCCGGCGAGTAGGGCAGGAACGCCGGCCACCAGGTGGGGTCACCACCGAACCAGGCATGGTGTGAAGCGCCCCATAGCAGCGGCGAGTACATGGGCGACAAGTAATTGCCGAACTCGAAGTGAGCGTTCTGGAAGGCGGCCCAGGTCGAGTACACGACGAAGCCGCCGAGACCGAGGAAGGTCAGCAGTGGGGTCCGCCACCACGCGTCGACACGCGCCGTGGCCCCGAATCCGCGCCGCTGGTGCGCGCTCGCCATCGTTCCCATCCACCCTCCCGCAAGGCCGTGCTCACACAGGCCACGAGCGTGTTCCGCAGCGGGTGGCCCGCAGCCGTCTACCGGACCTAAGGTTACTCCCGCCCCCGGGGGTGTCAATCCGGCAAGATAGAGGTGTCGGAGGCCGGCAAACACATGTTGTGTCGTCCGCCCGACGCCGGGATGCGGCAGCGGGCGGTGGCCGCGTACGTGTTTTCCCTGGTGAGGTAGAATCTCGCCCTTTCCAGCCGGTCCTGAAATCAAGGAGCAGCCCTGAGGGCGACGGGCAACGACCCGTATCCGCAGGACGTCGGCGTGGTCGGGAGGCGGCCTTGGGCGCATCCAGCCCGGAGCGCAACAGTCGAGTTCGAGCGATCGGGATTGTCGCGGCAATCGCCGCGCTGATCCTGCTTGCTTTGGGCTGGTGGACGATGGTCGAGCGGCCGGCAGCGCCGGTGGCGGTCGACGTGCCGCCGACGGGTGGCTTGAGCGGCTACAACCTGCTGCTGATCAGCATCGATGCATTGCGCGCCGACCACCTGCGCAGCTACGGGTATCAGCAGGCGTCGACGCCGAACATCGACCGGTTGGCCGGCGACGGCGTGCGCTTCAATAAAGTCGCCACGACCGTGCCGATCACCTTGCCGGCGCATGCTTCGATCATGACCGGGCAGTATCCGTATACACACGGCGTGCGCGACAACGGCTCGTTTGTTCTGCCCGACAACGCGGTGACGCTGGCCGAGGTGCTGGCGGCTTCGGGGTACGCGACCGGTGGGTTCGTGGGCGCTGAGGTTCTTGATCCGCAGTTCGGCATCGCCCAGGGATTCGGTACCTACACGGGCGCGTTCGACGCCGATGCCGGCGAGCGCCGCGGTGAGGCGGTAGCCGGAGAGGCCATCGAGTGGATCCGCAAGCAGCGCACCCCCTTCTTCGCCTGGGTGCACATGTACGATCTGCACGCTCCTTACGAGCCTCCCGAGCCCTACAGCCTGCGCTACCCCGAAAGGCCCTACGACGGCGAGCTCGAGTACGTCGATGCGCTGATCGGCCGCCTCCGCGTGGTGCTCGATTCCACCGGCCACGCCGACGACACCTTGATCGTCCTTACCGCAGACCACGGCGAGGGACTCGGCGACCACAACGAACAGCGCCATGCGTTCTTCATTTACGACAGCACGCTGCGGGTGCCGCTCATCTTCTGGGCCCCCGGCGCCGTGCCCGGCGGCGTCGTGGTCGAGGGGCAGGCGAGCGTCGTCGATATCTTTCCGACCGTGCTCGCCCTTTTGGGGGTGACAGACACCGCCTGGGAAGACGACGCGGCAGACGCCGCGATGGCGGCGGGCCGTACCGCGGAGGGTATCCGCGACGGGGTGGACCTACGCGGTGCGTTCGTTGATCCCGATTCCTTTGCCGGCGTCGCCTACGCCGAAAACCTGGCGCCATCCCTGGACTTCGGCTGGAGCGATCTGCGGGCGCTGATCGACGCCGATGGCTTCAAGCTCATCGAGGCGCCGCGCCCCGAGCTCTACGATCTCGGCGCCGACCCCGGTGAGCGGAACAACCTGGCCGCCACCGATCCGGGCCGCGTTGCCGCGATGCGCGCGGTGCTGCAAGAAATGATCGAAAACGACATCGGCGTCCCCGTTGGCCGCCGGCGCGTCGATCCCAAGGACAAGGTCGACGTCTACGAGGTGTTCCACGATGAGCTCTCTCAGGTCACGGCGGCGATCGACGAGGCGCGTTGGGCCGATGCCCGCAACGTGCTGGCCCGAATGGACGCCGACCTGCCCGGACATTACGTCGTGTACTACTACGGCGGACGAGTGGCGCGGCTGGCCGGCGATCCGCAAGGCGCGGTCGCGCTGCTGCGGCCGGCGCTCGGCTTGAACCCATCGTACTTCCCGACGTTCACCGAGCTTGCCAGCGCGCTGTACGCCGCCGGCGACCGTCGCGGCGCACAGCTGCTCTTGCTGCAGGGCGAGCGGGCGTTTCCGGGCAGCTTCACGTTGCGCTTGCTGAGTGGCGCCTTCTATCACGACGGCGGCGAGCTGCAGGCGGCGTTCGAGGCCTATCAGGCGGCGGCGGCGATACGGCCCGACGATCCCGAGTTGCTCGAGCGCATGGCGCAACTCCCTGAGAGGCGCTAGCAGACCGTCCAGAGCTCGGGATCGATCGTGTCCTGGTCGGCGACGCCTGCATATTTTGAAATCTCACCGTAGTAACGATCCCCCGTCGCCCTCCAATAGCTGGATCCGGGCTGCTAGCGGTACACCTCGCGCCGGTGCCCGATTCTGACGACGAGAATCGTGAGCTCGTTCCCGATTACCTCGTACACAATCCGGTAGTCGCCGACTCGCAGGCGTCGCAGACCGGAGAATTCTCCCTTCAGTGTGCCGCCGGCGGCCGGCTCGTCGGCGAGCCGGTCGATCGCGTCGACAAGTCGGCGGCGTGCTTCAAGTGGGATGCGGCGCAGCGCCTTGGCGGCGCTCGCCTTAATCTCGATCGAGTAGGTCACGCTTCACATCCGCCCAGTCGAGCACGGGGTCCGAAGGATCCTGCAAGCGCTCGAGCGCCAGGTGCAGGTCGTCGAGATCCTCGAGGTAGTACTCGATTGCCTGGCGCACCACCTGGGCGCGGGTGCGGTTGAGGCGCGCTGCCGCCGCGTCGAGCAGTGCGACGAGATCGTCGGAAAGGCGGGCCGTGATCTGGCTCATCGGGTGGTCCTCAGTTGAGGTATGCGATGTCATATGAATGTTATGTAATGTCATAAGATGTCACTGGGTCGCGGTCCATGCAAGGACTGAGGCGCTGTTGTTTCGAGAGGCTTCCTTCATTTACAGTTCGACGGCCACGAGCCGGCCTGGGCGCCCGACGGTAACAGCCTGTATTTTCGCGCGCGCCGAAGCAGCTAGCGGAGCCCCAACACTCGCTTCACACCGTTTTCGAACGACGCGAGCTCGCCGTGGGGTAGGGCGCCGATCTTCTTTTTCAGGCGGCTTTTGTGGAGCGTGGTGATCGATTCGCACTTGGCGTAGCTGTCGCGATCGAGCCCGGTAACCGACTTCGGGGCTTCGAACGGGACGTGCAGTGGCCCCGCTTTGGTCGTGATCGGCACCACGACCACGTCGGGGCAAAGGTCGTTGACGGCGTTGATCGATAGCACCACGGCCGGGCGCGGCTTGGGAAAGTCGACGGGATGCACGATCCAGATGTCTCCCCGGCTCAGTCTCGCCACGCGGCCTCCGCGGACAGGCGTTCCCAGGCCGCTTGCTCGAGTCGCTCCTCCTCGGTCCACTCGTAGGCCTCGAGCTCTTGGCGGAGTTGCCGATCTTCTTCGTATTCCTTGAACGTGCGCAGCACGTGCTCGAGCTTGCGGGAGCGGTTCTTGCCCGCCAGGGAATCGAGGTAGTCGACGAGCCGTTCGTCGATCGTGGCGGAGATCTTCTCTTTCATCGCGACCAGTCCTGATGACGGTTGTGCAGGTCGATTCATAGGACAGTTTATCCGACAAAAGAGAGGATATTCACCCTTCCCGGAATTTCGGTGCGAATCCCCAGGCTAGGGCCACTCCGGCTGCCGGCGTGCAGCAAGGGGTTCGCGGCCAGTGTCCCATTGCTCCGTGGCGCACCTTCAATTACAGTTCGACGGCCACGCTAGTGCGTTTTCGGACGTTTCTCGTGGCGCACATCCCTGGGGCAATCACCGAATCAGGTTCTGCATGATCGGCACTTCGCTGGGACCGTACAAGATCCTTGAGGCCATCGGCGCCGGTGGCATGGGCGAGGTGTTTCTCGCCGAAGACACGCGGCTGAACCGCAAGGTGGCCATCAAGACGCTGCCCGAGGAATTCGCCGCCGACCCGGAACGGCTGGCCCGCTTCGAGCAGGAGGCCAAGGCCGCCGCCGCCCTCAACCACCCGCACATTGCCGTGGTGCACGACATCGGTTTCGAAAAGGGCGTGGCTTCCGAGGACGCCGCCACCAACCCGAACATGGCAATCAGCGCCATCCCGAGCTCCGGCGTGCATTACATCGTGCAGGAGTATCTGGAGGGTGGGACGCTGCGCGACCCGCTCAAGAAGGGGGCGCTGCCGCTCGGCAAGGCGCTGCTGTACGCCCGCGAGATCGCCGAGGCGCTGTCGGCGGCGCACGCCGCCGGCATCATTCACCGCGACCTGAAGCCCGACAACATATTCATCACCAAAGACGGCCACGCCAAGGTGCTCGACTTCGGCCTCGCCAAGCTCACCGAGCTGCACGGCCCCGGCGGTGCCGAGTTGTCGATGTCGCCCACCGTGCTCGGCACCGTGGCCGGGCAGGTGATGGGCACGGCCGGTTACATGGCACCCGAGCAAATCGAAGGCGAAACTGAAATCGACGTGCGCGCCGACCTGTTCGCCTTCGGCTGTGTGCTGTACGAGATGATCGGCGGCAAGCGCGCCTTCGGCGGCGAGAGCATTCTCGACACACTGCATGCCATCGCCCGCAGCGAGCCGCAGCCGGTGAGCGAGATCGATCCGGATACGCCGGCCGATCTGGAACGCATCATCAAGAAGACCCTGGCCAAAGATCGCGACCAGCGCTACCAGCACGCCGACGACGTGCTGGTAGACCTGCGCAACCTGGCCGCCGAGGTGGAGGCCGGGACGGCGATATCGGCGGCCGCGCAGGCGGCGACCGCACCGGCGGCGGCAGCGGTTGCGGGAATTCCCTGGAAGATCGCCGCACCGGCGGCGGCGGTGATCGCGCTGGCGGCGGTGTTCGGCACCTGGATGCTGGCGCCGGCCGGGGCACCCCGCGGCGAGCGCATCTTCCGCTTCGAGGTGGTGCTGCCCGAGGGCGTGACCTACACCGCGTTGGCGTGGCCGAGCATCGCCATCTCGCCGGCCGGAACCCACATCGCCGCCACCGCCGCCGGCCAGATTTACCTGCGTGCCTTCGACGATGCGGAGGCCGCACCGGTGCGCGGCACCGAAGGCAACGCGCTGGTGCCGTTTTTCTCGCCCGACGGACAGTCCATCGGCTTCTGGGCCGCCAACGAGCTGCGCAAGGTGTCGATCGGCGGCGGCGCCGCCGTCAAGCTTGCCGACGTCCAGGGTCCGCCTTACGGCGCCGGTTGGGGTGCGGACAACTCCATCGTCTACGCGCGCGACGGCATCTGGAAGGTCTCGGGCGACGGCGGCGAGCCCGAGCTGCTGCTCTCGGGCGAAGGCGTCGACCAACACGGCGCTCAAGTACTTCCCGACGGCTCGATTCTTTACACGTTGGGAAAACCGGAGGACGCGAGCTGGGACGACGCGCGCATCGTCGTGCAGCGGCCCGACGAAGCCGAGCCTGCCGTGTTGGTAGCGGGCGGTCGCGACGCGCGCTACCTGCCGACCGGGCACATCGTGTACGCGCTCGAAGACGCGGTGCTGGCGCGCACCTTCGACCTCGATACGCGCGAGGTGGGCGGTGCGGTGCCCCTGTTGCAGGGGGTGGCGGCTGCGTTCGACGTGTCGGGTGCGGCGCAGTTCAGTGTGTCGGCCACCGGCGAGCTCGTGTACATCGCCGGCGAGGGCCTGGAGCGGGCGCCTCGGACGCTGGTGTGGCGCGACGCCAACGGCAACAAGGAAGTGATCGCCCAGTCCAACGAGCCCGGCCGCACCTGGACGCCGCGCCTGTCGCCCGACGGCCGCTACCTCGCCTACCGCACCAACGGCCCCGAGGAACAGAACATCTGGATGCTCGACCTGCAGCGCAGCATTCACTCGTTGTTCACGCCCGACGGTGGGGCGCGATCTTACGCGTGGTCGCCCGACGGCGAGTGGCTGTACTACTCGGCCGACACCGGCACCGAAGAGGGCACCAACGTGTTTCGGCGACCGGCCGACATGCGTACCGATGCCGAGGAGTTCCTCGGCGGTCCGGGCAGCGAGCTGGTGCGGTCGATCTCACCCGATGGCGAGTGGCTGCTCTACGCTTACACCGACGTGCTCACTACCGGGGCATACGACATTGAGATCATGTCCTTGAGCGAGCCGGGCGACCCGCAGCCCGTGTTCGAACGGGAAATCCAGGAGGTCACCGCTACGTTTTCGCCCAACGGCAAGTGGATCGCCTACGTTTCCGGACCGCAAGAGGGCCGCCGGGTATTCGTGCAGGGGTTCCCCAATCTCGGCGGCGTTACCCAGGTATCCGACGGCATCGGTTCGGAGCCCCTGTGGGCGCCCGACTCGAGCCGGCTGTATTACCGCAGCGACACCGACATCATGGTCGTCGACGTGGTGAGCGAGGAGCCTTTCGACGTGAGCGCGCCGCGGGTGTTCCTCGCAGGTGTGTTCATCAGCGCCGACAACCAGAATGCCGGTTCCTACGATATCTCTCTCGACGGCGAGCGGCTGGTGATGGTTGATTGGGACGACGCCGGCGACGGCGGCCGGGGAACAGCGCACGTCGTGTTGAATTGGTTCCGAGAGCTGAACGAGCGCGTGCCGACGGGGCGCTAGATGTCGATGATCGGGAGTCGGGTCGGCCACTACGAAATCCTGGAGCTGCTCGGCGTCGGCGGCATGGGCGAGGTCTATCGGAGCCGCGACACGACCCTCGATCGGCAGGTAGCGATCAAGGTGTTGCCGGAGGAGTGGGCGAACGACAGCGAGCGGCTGGCGCGCCTGCAACGCGAGGCCAAGGTTCTCGCCCAGCTCGACCACCCCAATATCGCCGCGATCCACGGCCTCGAGGAGGCCACCACGGAGGCGGGCGCGCCGCAACGACTGCTGGTCATGCAGCTCGCCGAGGGCGACACGCTGCAGGGGTGGCTTCGCACCGACCGGCTGAGCACCGAGAAAGCCGTCGAGATCGGACGGCAGATCGCCGCCGGCCTCGAGGCCGCGCACGAGAGCGGCGTCGTGCACCGTGACCTGAAGCCGGCAAACGTGAAGGTCTCCGAGGACGCCGGCGGGCATCCGCACGTGAAAATTCTCGACTTCGGCCTCGCCAAGGCCTACGAGCAGGACGGCAGTGCAGCGGAAATTTCTCCGGAGATGAGCGCCTCGCCGACCGTGATGGCCGCAACCCGCACCGGCGTCATCCTCGGCACCGCCGCCTACATGAGCCCGGAGCAGGCGCGCGGCAAGACGGTAGACAAACGCGCCGACATCTGGGCCTTCGGCGTGGTGATGTTCGAGATGCTCTCCGGTCGGCGACTGTTCGGTGGCGAAACGGTCAGCGACATGCTGGCGGCGGTGCTCAAGTCCGATCCCGACTGGAGTCTCCTGCCGCCGGATGTTCCGCCGCGTGTCGAGCGTTTACTGCGACGCTGCCTGGAACGCGATGCGATGCAACGGCTGCGCGACATCGGCGAAGCGCGCGTGCTGCTCGAGCATCCCGATGGTGCAGCGTCGGGCCCGGCGGCGGCCGCAGTCGATGAGCCCGCGACCGGCGCCTCCGTAGCCGGTCGTCTCGTGCCGTGGGCGATCGCCGCGGCGTCGCTGGCGATCGTCGCCTGGGTGCTGGTCGGCCGCGTTGCGCAGCCGGCCGGCAGCTTCGAGCTTTCCGTCGGGGCGCCGGTCGATTCCCAGTTCCTGATCGGCGTCAACTCCGGAGACGTCTCCATCTCCCCCGACGGCACCAAGATTGTGTTCGTCGCCACCACCGGCGAGAGGCCGTTGCTGTGGGTGCGGCCGTTGAACGAAGACACCCCGTTCGCGCTGCCCGGCACGGAGAATCCTTCATATCCGTTTTGGTCGGCCGACAGCTCGCGGTTGGCGTTCTTCGCCCAGGGCATGCTCAAGAGCGTGGATGTCGCGGGCGGGCTTCCGGAGATCGTCGCCGAAGCGCCGCAAGGCCGGGGCGGCTCCTGGGGCGCCGACGGCACCATTCTGTTCACGCCCAACGCTTCCAGCACGGTTCACAAGGTCGCCGCGACGGGCGGCGCCGTCGAAAACCTGACGGCTTTCGATGCCGGGCGTGGCGAAAACGCCCACTACTGGCCGGAGATACTCCCCGGCGGCGAGCGCTTTCTGTACTTCGCGCGCGGCGACACGCCGGAGAACAGCGGCATTTACCTGGCTCCCATCGACGGGTCAGCGCCGGGCGTACGGGTTGTCGCATCGATGTCGAGCGGCACCTACGCTCCCGCCTACGGGGACTTCCCGGGCCACCTGCTGTGGGTGCGCGATGGCAGCTTGCTGGCACAACCGTTCGACATGGAAATCGGCGCGCTGACCGGCACCGCGACGGTGATCGCCACCGAGGTACGGGTGCAAGAGGCCCAGCGAGAGCTGCTGGCCAGCGTTTCGAGCAACGGCATTTTGGCCTGGGCGACGGCGCGCGCCGCCGACCAGGAGGCGAACTGGTACAACCGACAGGGGTTGATCACCGCCGGCCTGGAAATCGAGCCGAGCCTGATCTCGCAGATCTCGCTGTCGCCGGACGGAACGCAGCTCCTGTTCTCGCGCCCGGAGCAGGGAACCTCCGACATCTGGTTGCACGACACCCGGACAGGGAGCACACGTACCGTGATCGCCGCGCCGGGATACGACGAGTTGCCGCGCTGGTCGGCGGATGGTGACTCGTTCGCTTACGCAGGCATGGCGACTGATCTTTTGGTCGCCGACCCGGAGGGCGCGCTCGAGGACACACTGGTATTCAG
>CBDUXW010000007.1:0-19573 GCA_965371275.1 uncultured bacterium
CGGCTACAATACCCACGCGCCAGACCCATCACACTTTCACCACGGCCTGCTAGCCACCACGGCGCGATCCGGCAACGGGGATGCCTCCGGCTCCTGGAATTGGGGTTCGGGGAGCTCGCGTCGTTCAAGGGCTACTACGTGATGATCGAGTCGATCATTACGTCGCTCGCAGACATCGCAGATCACATCCCCGTAAAACGCTGAGGTTACGCGCTGGAACCCGCCTGCCTTTCCTGCGTGGTGCGGCGCGGCGCCGGCCGCGGCTTCTCGTCGCCGTCTCCGGACCCCGCACCCTTGGCATTGAACAGATCGCCGATGCTGCCGATTGCACCCATGACACCGGTGGCTTCGACCGGCAGGAATATCTTCGTCGCCCGCCCGTCGGCGATCGTCGCCAGCGCCTCGAGATACTTGATGGCAAGCAGGTCGGTGGTCGGATCGCCCTCGTGGATCGCCGCGTAGACCTTGTGGATGGCCTCCGCCTCACCGTCGGCGACCGTGGTTTTTTCGTATTTCTGCGCGTCGGCGACTTCCTTGATCGCCTGCGCCTGGCCCTCGGCCTCGAGAATCGTCGCCTGCCTCTCGCCGGTGGCGACCTCGATTGCGGACTGCCTCTGGCCCTCGGCCTCGAGGATCATGGCGCGGCGCTCGCGCTCGGCCTTCATCTGCCGGTGCATGGCCTCGGTTACGTCCTGCGGCGGGTCGATACGCTGGATCTCGACGCGCACGATGCGCGTGCCCCACTTGTCGGTGGCTTCGTCGAGAATTGAACGCAACTCGGTATTGATCTTTTCGCGCGACGTCAAGGTGTCGTCAAGCGCCATATCGCCGATGACGTTACGCAAGTTGGTCTGCGCCAGCTTGGTGGCCGCCGTGTAGAAATCGACGACGTTGTAGATGAGCTTTACGGGGTCGGTGGCCTCGAAGTAGACCACCGCATCGACGGTGACCACGACGTTGTCTCGCGTGATCACCTCTTGCGGCGGCACGTCGACCACTTGCTCGCGCATGTCGACCTTCCGCATGGTGTCGATCATCGGGATGATCAGCGTGATGCCGCTATTGGCGGTCCGCATGTATTTGCCGAGCCGCTCGATGACGCCCTTCTGCCATGGTCGAACGACGCGTACACCGGTAGCCGCGAACACGATGATCACGAAGGCGATCACCATCAACAGAAATACGGCTGCTCCTGGCATCTGCTACCTCCCGTGTTTGACGATTGCGGCGACGATTCCGCCGATAAGTGCGATAACGGCAATCGCGATTACGATCGTGAAAACGCTCATTGTTCGACGCTCTCGCCTGCGCCTCGCGGCTGCACCACGAGGTGCGTGCCGTCGATTCGCAGGACCTCGACCGCGGTGCCCTCGGCGATCGACGCCTCGCTGTCGGAGGCGGCGCGCCACTCCTCGCTGCCGAGCTTCACCCTGCCGGTGATGCCGTGTGGCTTCACCTCTTCGATCACCGTGCCGATCTTGCCGATGACCCGGTCGGCGGCAACGCCGATGTCCTCAGCGCCCTCCGACAGGCGATCGGCAAAACGTTTGAGCGGCAATAGTAGGGCTACCGAAACAACGATGAAGGTCGCCCACTGCCACACGAGCCCGACGTCGAACCAGGCGAGGGCGGCAGCCGTGGCCGCGCCGATGCCGAACGGCAGGATAAAAAAGCCGACGGTGAAGATCTCGCCAACGATCGAAAAGGCGGAGAGAATCACCCAAAACCAGACCCAGGGCAGCTCCCAACTCATCGCTTCCTCCTCTGCGGCGGTACTTCTGCGTTGTTAACCCTCTTTTGCCGCACAGTAACGAAATCTGCGCCGGTCCGCGCCGGAACGCGGAAAACCGAATCGGAGTCCGCTGAACCTCGAACCCGCGCTTCTCAAGGGGTCAACGAGTGAGGACCTCGATGCCGTAAACGAGGACCGTGTTCGGCGAAACTACGAAGCGCGATTCTCCCGGACGGTCAGGACCATAGAAACCACGCCGCCCATAAGCCAGATGGGCGGGTACGACCACGAGCCGTTGCTCGCCGCGCCGCATGCCGGCGACGATCTCGTCGAATCCCACGGTCACGCTTGTCGCACCGATCTCGTAGGAAAAAACCGCCGGCGCATCGACAAATCCGGGCGTGCCGTCGGCGTTGCTGCCGAACTCGACCTCCTCGAAGACCGCGCCGTTGTACCCCAGTATGTGTCCGCGATATTTCAACGCGGTGCCGACGTAGCGAACGTCAACGGCATCGCGCTCCTGGAGGGAACCGCCGGCTCCCGGTCGTCGGACCTGGTAGCGAATCCCGCTGGGCGTACGGAACGTGGACCCGAAGTTGTCGTCGATGTACTGCAGCTCGAGGACCCGCCTGTCGGTGCCGTCGTTTTCGATACGAGCTTCGGCGGCTGCGACCTGTGTGCGGAGCGATGCCGTGTCGGGAAGAAACGCCGCGGCCGCGTCGCCCACGCGTACGATCCGCACACTCTCGATGACATCGTCCTGGACAACGCTGTTGACTACATCCATACCCGCAACGACGTTGCCGAACACGATGTAGTCGCCATCGAGATACGAACGATCGCCGAGCGTGATGTAGAACTGGGCGCTGTTGGTGTGGGGTCCGCCATTCGCCATACCGAGGGCGCCGGCGTGGTCATGGCTGAGATCGGCGTGAATCTCGTTGGGGAATGTGTACCCGGGCGCGCGCGCTTCGCTGCTTCCCGGAGCCGGCCTACCGGCTTGGATGACGTGCCCGGGAACGACCCGGTGAAACACCGAGCCGTCGTAGTACGGCCTGCCGGGAGCGAATGCCTCGTTGTCGATCGTCCCCTCCGCGAGGCCGACGAAGTTGGCCACGGTCATCGGCGTCCGATCGGGCTCGAGACGCGCCACGATGAGCCCCTTGTTCGTTTGAATCTCGGCGTAGAGACCGTCGGGCAGCTGGGCAATCACCGAACCGGACGAGACAAGTGCCAGGACAACGCACGAGCGGTGGACAAAAGTCATGCCCCGATACTAGCGATTATTCTGAGGGCTGCCAGTGACGATACGGGGCGCCGCAGGGTGCTCGGACCCGCCGCCTGCGAAACGCGGGCTCGCGGCGGTTAGTGGGTGCCCTCGGCCAGGATCACCGGCTTGCCGTTGATCTCGATGCCCTGCACCTTGGAGGTCATCAGCTCGCCGCCGGGAATCGACAAGACGACCTTGAAGCCAAGCAGAATCCACCCGACTTTCACCATCGAGCCACGCCCCGTGAGCGTGGCGCCGATGAGGCTGGCCCGCGATTCCTCGTTGAGGAACTCACCGTCGCCGACAGCAAATCCCTTGCCCCGTGCCGGCTCGTCGAGCCGCAGCTCGTACACCGAGTTCAAGGTGTGGATGCTCAGGAGGTCACCCGGCCGAAGGCTGCGCGTGTCGACGCCGTCGTTGATCGGCAGATCCTCGAAGGATCGACCGACATCCAACGGCATGCTGATTGTCGAGTGCATGTTCATCGTCGTTGCGTCCGCGACGGCTCCATCCGACGGCTTAGCTGTTCGGCGTAAAAGCTCCTATGATGAACTATACCTGCAAGTCTCTCCTGTTGGTAGAAGTATCCGCAGCAGCAGCTCAGGCGGTGGTTGGAATCCGCGGAACCGAAGTGCAACCGAACCCCATGCCCACTCTGAGAACTATTCGAACCGTCGCAACGCTAGTGTTTGTGGGCCTGGCCGCCCATAGCCCGACGGCGAACGAAGCTGCGAGCGCCACGGAATCGCGACGGGAAATCCGCGTTCCGAGCGCCCCCTCGAGCGTGCAAATCACGGCACCGGCGACCGACCAGGTGTTCCAGGATCAGTGGCGCTGGGCCCATTTCACCGTCGACTCCGGGTTGCCGTCCAACAACGTGCTCGACGTTGTCGAGACTCCCGCCGGCACCGTATGGGCGTCAACAGGTGGCGGCGTAGCGTGGTTCGACGAGTACCGATGGCACCCGATGGGAACCGAGCAAGGGCTCCCGGGCCGTGAGCCGCATGCAATCGCTCCCCGTGGAGACGACCAGCTATGGGTAGTTGTCGACCGCGCGTTGTACGTGGGTAACAAGAGCGGTTTTCGTCATGCCCCGGTCAACGTGGACGGAAACGACCTACGGGTCCGCGGTGTCGTCGCGGCGGGCGCGAGCGGGGCACTCCTGCTCGCGGGCAACACCGGCGAGACCGACAATTCCTTGTATCTGTACGACGACGGAAGCATCGCGCCTCTCGAGCTGCCGGCGGCGTTGCCCTGGGGGACTGAGTCCAGCCTGGCATGGGGGCGCGACACCGGCGCCGTTTGGGTGAACACGATGGCCGGCTTGTACCACCGAGAGGACGGCCGTTGGATCAACAGGCTCGCCACACCGGTCAGCAATCCGCTCGGCATCGCAGTGCTGGTCGAAGGTACCGACGGCAGCGGCCTGGCCTCGATCACCTACCCGAACGAGTATCGCGGGCTCTGGCAATGGCAAGCAGGCGGCGCCCCGCAACCCCTCGCACAGGAACCGCGCCATCTGCTGCAGTCCATGGACATCGGCCCGGATCAGGAGGTCATCGCGGTGTACCGGTCCGGGGATGTCCGCGTCCGCAGCGCCGGCCGCTGGTGGGCCGTGAGTCCTGTTCCTCCACAAATGAACACCGCCATGGCCGTGCGGTATCGGGCGAACGGCGACCTGTGGGTGGGCACGCAACGCGGCCTGTCCTTGTTGCACCGCTCGGCCGACCGTTGGACCTATTGGAAGGCCGATTCGCCCGACGGCCGCAACGAGATCAGCGAGATTCTGCGCACGCGCGACGGTTCGACCTGGCTGGCGACGGGAAACGGCGTGGGCGTACGAAACGCGAGCGGTGAAACGACCTGGACGCAGAACGTGCTCGGTACCGAGCTCGGGCTCGTTACCGGCCTGGCCGAGGACGAGAACGGGCACGTGTGGATCTCGAGCGGTTCCGGCTTCGAAGGTGCTTTTCGATTCGACGGCGAGCGGTGGCGGCACTACGGCCCCGACCAGGGCCTCGACGCCCCTCAAGTGCATCGGATCCGCAAGGACCGCACGGGCCGGCTATGGTTCCTCGGCATCGGCGCAAGCCAGGGTCGGGAGCCACGCCGCGAGCCGGGCGCCTTCGCGTACGACGGCCGTACCTTCGAACGCTGGAGCACCGAGGAAGGCCTTCTGGCCGGCCGCGTGTACGACTTCGCGGAGGCCGGCGACGGCGCGCTGTGGTTTGCCACCGTATCGGGTCTGAGCCGCTGGAAGAGCGGTGAGTGGACGCACTGGACGATGGAGGACGGGCTCCATAACGCACGGATCTTCACGGTCGCGGTCGATCGAGACGACCGCCTGTGGTTCGGCGATCAGCACAACGGCCTGGGCTTTCTCGACAACGATGTGCCCCGTTACCTGACCACCGTCGATGGCCTGATCAACGATGAAGTACAGGACCTGAAAATTGACGCCGCAGGAGCGCTGTGGGTGGCGACGCGCGGCGGGCTGGCCTGCTACCACGATGGGAGCTGGCTCAGCTTCGATACGTCGACCGGGCTCAACAATCCGAATTTGTGGCCGATTCTTCCCGACGACGGTCGGATCTACGTCGGCACCTCCGGCAGTGGCGTCAACGTGTTGAGCCTCAAAGAAACCGATCGGCCGCCGCCACTGGTCGTTATCGAGGAACCGGTTGTCGAGGAGCGCGCCACCTTGCTGCGCTGGCGTGCTTATTCCTATCGGGGCATGCAATCGCCCGCGGAAATCGAAACCCGCTACCGCGTCGACGACGACGACTGGTCCGATTGGACGATGCGCCACGAAACGACACTCGCCAGCATGGCGCCCGGCGATCACATCGTCGAGGTCCAAGCCAAGGGCCTGTTCGGGGCCTTCGAATCGACGACCGTCGCCGCGACCGTCATGATCCCGCCGCCGCTGTACGGGCGGCCGGGCTTCATCGTGCCGGTGGCCGCGCTGACGCTGGTCGTCGTCGTACTGCTCGGCACGATCATCGCCCGTCGCCACCGCCACACCCTCGCCCTGCGGCGTAGCGAGCACAACTACCGCCGGCAGTTGGAACAGCGCGTCGACGAACGCACCGAGGCGCTGCGCGAAAGCGAAGAGCGACTTCGTCTGCTGCTCGAGACCACCAACGTCATTCCCTGGGAGGCCGACGCCACCACTTGGAAGTTCACCTACGTGGGGCCGCAAGCCGTGGACATTCTCGGTTACCCGATAGAGCGCTGGTACGAGCCCGATTTCTGGACATCACACATTCATCCCGATGACGTGGATTTCGCCGTCGGCTACTGCGTCGATCACGCCGGCAGTGACCTCGACTACCAGTTCGAATACCGCATGATTGCTGCGGACGGAACGATCGTTTGGCTGGATGACCTCGTGAGCGTCGTCTCCGAAGAAGGACAAGCGACGGCGCTGCGCGGTTTCATGATCGACATCACCGCGCGCAAGCGTGCTGATGCGGAACGCCGAGTGGCCGAGTCGGAGGCCATCGAGAACCGCGAGCGGCTGGCGCACATGTCCCGCGTCAACATGCTCGGCGAACTCGCCACCGGCATCGCCCACGAGGTCAACCAACCTCTCACCGCCGTCTCGACGTACACCCAGGCGTCACGCCGTATGATCGAAGCAGGCGCCATCGACCGCGACGAGCTCCTCGACGTCTTGGGCCGTATCTCCGACGAGGCCGTGCGGGCCGGGGAGATGATCCATCGTCTCAAGGCTCTCGTTCGCAAGCGGCCAAGCGAGCGCGAGATCTGCGATGTCAATGAGTTGGTTGCCGACGTCATGCGACTCGCCGATATCGAGGCTCGTGATCGCGACGTCGGCATCGAGCTCGACCTCGACGAATCGCTGCCGCAGGTGTGGGTAGACTCGGTGCAGATCCAACAGGTCATCCTGAATCTCGTCCGCAACGCGATCGAGGCTGTCGAAACCGACGACAACGGTCGCCATACGGTGCAAATCACCACACGGTCGACACCCGGTGCAGCCATTGAGGTGTCGGTAACCGACACCGGGTCGGGGGTCGCCGAAGCCGATGCCGAGCGACTGTTCGAACCCTTTTTCTCAACCAAGGGCTCCGGCATGGGAATGGGCTTGTCGATCAGCCGGACCATTGTCGAGGCTCACGAAGGCCGCATCGGTTACCGCGGTAACGACACCGGCGGCAGCACGTTCTTCTTCACGCTCGCGACCGATGAGGGCGCCAGCGAGCCGCGGTGATCGCGTGATCGACAAGAAAACATTCGCTTGTCTCGAGGCGTTTCTCGAGGAGGACCTCGGCCGAGGAGACATCACCAGCGAGGCAGTGGTCGACAGCGAGTGCCATGCGCGGGCCCGCGTGGTGGCGCATCAGGAAGGCATCGTCGCCGGCATCGAGGAAGCTCGAGCGCTCTGCAAGATGACCGAGGTCGAGGTGACCACGGCCGTCCGCGACGGCGCTGGCGTCGAACCGGGCGATGAAGTGTTGGCATTGCAGGGCCCGGCCCGGGGCGTGCTCGGCGTCGAGAGGACACTGCTGAATTTGTTGAGCCACATGAGCGGCATCGCAACACTGACCCGAGCGGTCGTAGCAGCAGCCGATCGTGCCATCGAGCAAGATGGCAGCATACAAGAGAAGCCACGCATCGCCGCCACTCGCAAAACGCTGCCCGGTTTGCGGCGATTCCAGAAGCGCGCGGTGATCATCGGCGGCGCCGATCCGCATCGCTTCGATCTGTCCGAGGCGATACTGATCAAGGACAACCACATCGCCCTCGCGGCCGACGCGCCAACCGCGATCGCCGACGCTCGTGCAGCGATCGGCGATGAATCCGTCGAAGTTGAAGTCGAAACGCTGGACGAAGCGCTGGCCGCGGCGCGGGCGGGGGCGGACATCTTGCTGCTCGACAATATGCCGCCGGCGACGATCGAAGGGGTTTGCGCAGCCCTCGTCGCCGCGGACCTCAGGGATGGCGTTAGCCTGGAGGCGTCCGGTGGGATTACAATAGAGAATGTTGGCGACTACGCGTGCCTTCCCATCGACCTCATCTCGATGAGCGCCATTACCAGGGCGGCTCCGCCACTCGATTTTTCCCTAGACATCGTCGATTGACGAGGACCACACGACAATGCAGGACCCCACTACTCTCTCCGGCGGCAACGGCTCGAGAAGCTCTGCCATCACCGACGCTCAGCGGACGGAAATCGAGCGCCTCAAGACTGAGCGTAACGCCGTCATCCTGGCTCATAATTATCAGATCCCGGCGATCCAGGACATAGCCGACTTCGTCGGTGATTCCCTCGGATTGTCGCTGCAAGCGCAGGCAACCGACGCCGAAACCATTGTGTTCTGCGGCGTCCACTTCATGGCCGAAACGGCCGCCGTGCTCTGCCCGGAAAAAACCGTCCTGATTCCCGATCTCGCGGCGGGATGCTCGCTGGCCGCGACCATCACGGCCGAGCAACTGCGCCAGTGGAAGGCCGAGCACCCGGGTGCCACGGTCGTCGTGTACGTCAACTGCACCGCCGACGTGAAGGCGGAGGCTGACTACTGTTGCACGTCCGCCAACGCGCTGAACGTGATCGAATCGATTCCGGAGGATCAGGAAGTCCTGTTTGCACCCGACATGTTCCTCGGCGAATACCTGCGTGAGAAGACGAATCGCCCGATCCACGTGTGGATGGGCGAATGCCACGTACACGCGGGAATCCGCCCAGAGCACATCGAGCAGCAGTTTGCCGCCCATCCCGACGCCGAACTGCTGATCCATCCGGAATGCGGCTGCGTTTCCAGCGTCATGTGGCACCTGGAGAAGGGCGACCTCCCTGCCGATCGCACGCGGATCACGTCGACCACCGGGATGGTACAAACCATCGCCGATTCGAGCGCGCAAAAGTTCTTGGTGGCCACCGAGACCGGTATCCTCCATCAGATGAAGCGGCAGCATCCGGACCGCACGTTCTTGCCCGTCAAGGCCGACGCCGAGTGCATGTACATGAAGATGATCACGGTCGAGAAGCTGCTGCGGACGCTGCGCGAGGGTATCCATCGCGTTGAGGTTCCAGCCGACATCGCGGCGCGCGCGCGCGGCGCGATCGAGCGCATGGTTTCGATCAACTGACGGTTGATGACCGACGGCTCTTCACGCCCCGACGAAGAGCTACGGGGCATCCCCGGAGGCCGCCGACCTGAGGTTTCGTTGGGCGGGATACGCATCGTCGCCGCGGCGGCTGACGACCCGCCGTTCGAGGTCGACGCCGAGGTCGCCGAGGAAGACACATGGCTGGCGCTGAGCGCCGACCCCACGATAGTTCACCCCTCCGGTCATCCCGTTCGGGTCATGACGCAAGTGTGGGATGCGGAGCCCGCTCGACCGGGCAGCGTGGCGATCCGGCCGGGCGTTCCTCTCGGGCTGCTGGCAATCGTCCACGATCTCAACGTCGAGCCGAGCTGGCGCGACGAATGGGTGGAGGCAGCACTCGGCGGCGTGTTCTCCGCACTTGCTGCGCGGTGCTTGGCGTCGGTCGCGCTGCCTCTCATCGGCACCCGGCACGGACGCTTGCCGGAATCGCAATTCATGGAGTTGCTGGGCGGCGCGCTCGAATCGCACACAGGGCGACGCGCCGAAACAGCGAGCGGGACGTTCCCGACGCGCATCTGGCTGGTGTGCGACTCGCCGCAGCGGCGCGAGCTGGTCGGCCGGCTTGCACCCTGACGGACTACGGCCTGCTAGCGTGAAGCTTCCAGAAGCGGAGCTTCGGAGAGCACGGCGGCGGCCGCCACGAGCATCTGCTCGAGCTGGTCACGCGGAATCCAACGGCCACGCAACACGACGCCCTCGATGCGCCGCGTGTTGCTGATGTCGTCGAGCGGGTTGGCGGCCAGCAACACCATGTCGGCCCGCTTCCCTACCCCCAGCACGCCGAAATCGACCTCGTTGGTGACCGCTGTCGCGAACCGGATTCCGTTCGCGTCAACGGTTGCGAACTCGGTACGCCCGGAGCTCGGCCGGCTCAGAAACACGGCGGCGTTGCGCGTTGCCATGTGCAGCGCCGCAAACGGAGGTAACCCGGCATCGACGAAACTCTCGAGCTCCCGATGCAGCGCGAAACCGTGCAAGAACATACCCTCAGGAGATCCGGAGCCAGCGAGCAGGCGGCCGCCGGCACGATACAAGTCGCGCGTGATGCGATTGCGCAGCTCGACGAACCGCGCCCGCAGCCTCTGCGGCGGGGGATCCGCCCAGAACTCCTCAACACCGCGCAGCAGCTCGCCGCGTACGCTCGGCGACACGAAACGATACTCCGGGCTCGCGGCAATCTCTTCGTCGCTTCTTCCGGTACCGAAGGAGACGTTGCCGAAGGCCAGCATGGGTGCGTTCCATGTCTCCGCATCGACGGTGGCGCGCACCACGGGGGCAAGGAGGTCTTCGTCCACTCGCTCCAAGCCGGCCCAATTTCCCTGCTGCCAACCGCCCTCGCCGGAGTTGCTGCCGGACGGTACCTCGCCCTCCGGAATCAGCGCCTCGATGTACTGGTCGTAGTGTTCGATCTGCTGCCCGGCATCGAGAGCCCGTCGCAAACCGACAAGATGGCCGAGGGCGCCGGTGAGACGGATCCGGTATTGCCGCGCCGCCAGGAGGATCGCGTCGTACGTGGGCGGGTCGATGCCGGAACCCAGTTCAACGAAATCATATCCGGCGCCCGACAACTCACGGACCGCGACGACGGCATCGGTGGGGCTTTCGATGACCCGTTCCGTACCGTAGGAGCCCGCGCCGGCGCGCGTCAGGCGTGGGCTGCCGACATACAGGCGTGGCCCGAGTAGCTCGTCCCGGGCGATCTGATCGCGGAACGTGAGGTGCTCGGGCCGGCCGCTCGGATTGAGAATCGTGGTGACTCCGTTGGCCACGATGACGGCCAGCTCTTCGCCGATGAATTCAGAGTCGATGTAGCCGCCCGACAGCAACCCGGCGTGAACGTCGACCAATCCCGGGATCAGGTACTTGCCGCGAGCGTCGACCTGAATAGCACCAGTGGGAATAGAGGCCTCGTCGGACGGGTCGATGGCCATGATCCGGTCGCCTTGAACGACGACGGTCTGCCGCGTCAAGACGCGTTCCCTGTCCATCGGCACGACGTTGACGCCCACGAACGCCAACGGCGACGCGTCTTGTTGCGCGGCGCCAACCGGCACCGCGCCCTGAACGGTCAACATGATCAAGACGGGCAGCGCGATGCGCGCACGCCGCCGGCTCGCCCGGGCTGGAAGATCGTTCGGCATAGGCGCGATTCTAGCAGGCCGTGGCAAACCCCTGATGGGCCTGGTAGCGGCGTGTTTCGGGCGGCCTTACTCGGCCCGCAGCGCCACCAGTGGGTCGATCCTCACTGCTCGTAACGTCGGCACGCAGCAAGCCACCAGCGCTACGAGCCCAAGCACCAGGAACACGACGACATAGGTCACCGCATCCAGTGGGCTGACGCCGAACAGCATGCTGGACAGCACCCGAGTAGCCCAAAACGACGTCGCGGCGCCGATTACCAGCCCGGCGCCCACCAGCGACATTCCCTGCAGCACGATGGTGCCGGCCAGGCTCGTCGACTGTGCGCCAAGCGCCCTGCGGATGCCGATCTCACGGGTCCGCTGGGCCACCATGTAGGCCAGCATGCCGTAGATACCGGATGCACCGAGAATCAGCGCCACCGCCGCGAACAATCCCAGGAGCATCGCGGTAAAGCGCGGCCGCGCCACCGACGTCGCGACGACGTCTTCCATCGTCTGCAGGCCGATGACCGGCAGCGAGGCGTCCAGATCACGCACGATATTGCGAAAGGCCGGAGCCGCCGCGACGGGATCGCCGCTCGTCCGCATTACGATCATCATCGAGCGGTAGACGCTGCCGTAGTCGACCTTCGGCGCCTGACTGTGAACTGCGTAGTAGGCCGGCCGCGGCTCCGTACCGAGACCTCGGTAACGCATGTCATCGACGATACCGACAACCGTCATCCAGGGCTCCTCCTGCTCGTCACGCGCGCAGCAGAGCATCAGGCGTTTGCCGAGTGGATCCTCGCCGGCGAAGAACTTCTGTGCCATCGACTCATTGATGACGGTTACCAGCAGCGAATCGGCCTGGTCGGAAGCGTGGAACACACGGCCACGTTGGAGAGCCACGCCCATGGTCTCGAAGAATCCCGTTCTCACGGCCGAAAATGATGCATTCCACGCCGGTTCGCCGTCGGCCGGCAGCTCCTTACCCTCGCGCCGGAAATCGTATGCACCCGGCGTGCTGTTGAGCGGAAAACTGGCCGCCGCTGAGGCCGACTCCACACCCGCGACGGCCTGCACGCGATCCAGTAATTCCTCGTAGAACGCGTTGACCCGCTGCGGTTCGCCGTAGCGGGCGGTAGGCAGAGCGACCCGGGCCACCAGCATACCGTTGGTTCGATAGCCCGGATCGACGCTCAGCAGCGTCGAGAAGCTCTTGATCATGAGCCCGGCGCCAAGCACCAGGAGAAAGCTCAAGGCCACCTGCGCGACGACGAGCCCGCGTCGGAAATACAAACGACCGCGGCTGACGCCCCCACCACGGGTGCCGTCCTTGAGGTTCGACTGCACGTCGGTCGCGGCGCTGTGAAGCGCCGGGAACAGCCCGAAAAGGAACGCCGTGAGCAGCGTCGCGGCGCCCGCGAACAACAACACTCCCGCGTCGATACCGACTCCATCTGCGCGTGGTATCCCGCCGGCGCTCAGATCGAGTAGGAACTCCATGCCGGCGTATGCGAGCAGGACCCCCAGCAATCCGCCGGCCAGTGACAACACGATGCTTTCGCTCAGCAACAGTCGGAGGATTTGCAGTCGGTCGGCGCCGATGGCGCTGCGGATGGCTATTTCCCGCACTCGATCCTCGCCGCGTGCCAGGACCACGCTCGCTACGTTGGCGCACACGATCAGGAGAATGAATCCCGATGCGCCGAGCAACAGCAGTAGCGCCGACCGCACGCTGCCTACGGCGTCATTCATCATGGAGCTCAAGTAGAGGTAGTGGCCCGTATGGGTGTCGGGGAACTCCGTTTCCCAGGCGCTCATCAGCGTCGCCATCTCGGCTTGGGCCTGCTCCAGCGTGGCGCCCGGCGCCAGCCGGCCGAACGACCGTATCCAGTGGGCCTTGCGGTTGCCCGGATCTTCGGGGTTGATTCCCGCCGGCAACCACATCTTCGCGTTGCGCACGAACTGGAAGCCTTCGGGCATCACGCCCAGCACCGTCCACGGCTCACCGTCGAGAGTGATCGTGTCGCCGATCAGGTCGCGATCGCCCCCGAAGCGGCTCTGCCAGTACCCGTACTCCAGCAGCACAACCTTAGCGTCGACGCGGTCTTCCTCGGCGGTGAAGGTGCGTCCGAGGGACGGTTGCGCCCGAAGGATGTCGAACAGGTTGTAGCTCACCGGCGCCGTCGTGACCCTCTCGGGCTCGCCGTCGCTGCCGGTCAAGGTCGCGGCGGAGGGAAAAAACGCCGCCACGTCGTCCATCGCTGTGCTCTGGGCGCGGTAATCGACCCATTCCGGCGGCGACAACGGAAATGTCGGGAAGTCGAAACCGCTGATCGGAACGAAACGGCCCCACACGTTGATGAGTTGATCGGGATCATCGTAAGGCAGCGGCCGCAACAACACGCCGTTGACGACGCTGAAGATCGCCGTGTTGGCGCCGATGCCAAGGGCCAAGGTGATCACCACAACGACGGTAAAACCCGGTTGGCGGGCGAAGCCGCGGACGGCGTGCCGCACATCGTGCAAGAAGCTCATCGCTAACCCATCTCCTGTGGATCGCCGCGGCAGTGGACCGTTATTCGGAAGCTGTCCGCGACTTGCCGCACCCTGGGAGCGGCTCGAAGGATCGTGAAAGGAACGACGGTCGGAGTCCGTTTCGAACGAACTGTTCCGCCTCTCGGCCACCGCGGTCGCGCACATATCGACGAAGTTGCGCCGGAACAAGTCCGTCGCCGCCATCGCCCCGTCTTGTTCCCAGACCTCGACGCAACGCACCTCGAAGAGCTCGACCATGTCGGCTCCATAGGCGTGTCGAAAGCGCTTTGGATACAAGCGAATGACGCGGCTCAGGACGCGGCGATAGAGCGCCACCACACGCGTACGCCACATGGTCGCGTCGCTGTCGGAAACAAGACCCTGCATCGACTCAGCTGCTCCGTGTCTGGGGGAGGAACTTCTGCTCGCGCGCGGCATCGAGGACCGCTTCGAGGCGCCGCGCCTCGGCGCGCGCCACGCTGCGGCCGAACGGTGTGATCTGGAAGGTCCGGCGGCGCGCAGCCTGCGTGCTCGTCGCAACGGCGGCTTCGTCGATGACGCCCTCGCTCATCATCCGGTTCAGCATCCGATACAGAGAACCGATCTCCAGGCGCACTTGTCCCTCGGGCTGCTCCTCGACCGCTTTCGAGATGCCATAGGGATGCAGCGGCCCGCTACCCAGTATCAGCAGCACCTGGAAATCAGCCGCCGGCAACGGCAACAGATCTCGGGTATCGGCGTGTCTTTCTCGGCTCATGGACGTTTCCTCGGTCTTGACTCGAATATTGAGATGCCGCAGGCGCCAGGGAGGTTTACGGGACAGCGAAGATTTATCTGTAATGTACCGACATACTATCTGTAATCTACAGATATCTGCAAGCTACAGATAGATACGAGCATCGATCCTACGGGCTCGAAGCCCGCCCGTTGTATCCTGTTGCCGCGAAAACGCACCCGAATCCTCGTCGTTCCGGACCTGTCGCCGCGAATCGATCGCGCGCCGTCGACCCCCGTGTAATTGATCTTGGTACCGACCTTCGAAATCGGCTTCATGCTGGCGCTGATCGTCGTTGCGCTGGTGCTATTCATCCTCGAAGTGTTCCCGATCGAGGTCACGGCGATGCTCATGCTCGCCGTGCTGCTGATGTTCGGGATCGTCGAAGTAGAGGAAGCCGTCCTGGGCCTGAGCAACAAGGCGGTGGTCACCGTCGGGGCGATGTTGGTCCTCAGCCACGCCCTCGTGAAGACGGGCGTGCTCGGCGTCGTCGCCGATCGGCTGGCCAACGCCACGGCGTCGAGCTCATGGTTGGCCTTGGCGCTGGTCTTGGTGGCAGCGAGCCTGCTGTCGGGCTTTCTCAACAACACCGCGGTCGTGGCTATCTTCATTCCGCTGGTCGTCGATCTGTGCCGCCGGTTTCACCTCAGCCCGTCGAAGATCATGTTGCCGCTGTCGTATGCCTGCATCGCCGGGGGCACGCTCACCGTCGTCGGCACCTCCACGAACCTCTTGGTCAGCTCGATCGCGGAACGGAACAACCTCGAGCCCATCGGCATGCTCGAGCTCTTCCCGGTCGGCGTCGTGCTGATGATCGTAGGTCTGGCGTACGTGTTACTCGCAGCGCCCTACCTGCTGCCGACGCGGTCGACGCCGGAGGCGCTGACGCGCCAGTACGAGATGCGTCACTACCTGACGGAGGTCGAGGTGGCCCCGGGGTCGGCGCTGATCGGCCGCACGATCGAAGACAGCGCCATCAGTCGCAACTACGACGTCACGATCATCGCCGTGCATCGCGGTCCCGATCACGTCACCGAGAACCTACGTCATCTGCGCCTCGTCAGCGGCGACGTGCTCGTGGTGCGGGGGTCGGCCGACAACCTCGTCAAGCTGAGCAAGGCGGAGAACGTGTCGCTGCTGTCCGACGCCAAGATATCGGACAGCGGCTTTTCCGCAGAGGGGCAGTTCCTCGCCGAGGTTATCGTCGGCCGCAACAGCCCCTTGATCGGCAAGACGCTCGAGGAAATCGACTTCCGGCAACGCGTCGGCGCCTTCGTGCTCGCCATCCGCCGCGAGGGTGAGATCCTGCACGACAAGATCGCCCGCCTGCCGCTGCAGTTCGCCGACGACCTGCTGCTGGTTGCCCCCGAGGAGCGCCTCGGCCAATTGCGCCACCGGGAGGATCTCATCATCACGACGCGCGCCGACGTCGAGACGGCCCTGGGAGGCACGAACTGGGCGATCCTGGTGATTCTCCCGGCGGTCGTCCTGCTCTCCGCGTTCGGCGTGGTCGACATACTCAAGGGGGCCATCATCGGTAGCATCGCGCTGTTCATCGTGCGCGCCATGCGGCCTGGCGAGGCTTATCGGGCCGTCGACTGGTCGATCCTGATGCTCATCGCCGCTTTCGTACCGGTGGGTCACGCCATGCAGACAACCGGGACAGCAGCGTACCTGGCCGGGGGTATCCTTTATCTTCGCGACTGGAACCCCGACTTCTTCACCCCTGTGGTGATCTTGTCGGTGTTGTATCTGCTGACCTCGATCCTGACGCAGACGATCTCGAACAACGCCACGGCCATCCTGCTCGCGCCGATCGGCCTGCAACTGGCTGCCGACATGGGTGTCGACTCGCGACCGTTCCTGATGACGGTGTGCTTTGCGGCATCCGCCGGCTTGATGACCCCATACGCGTATCAAACCAATCTGATGGTGATGGGTCCCGGGGGCTACAAGTTCGTCGATTTCGCCCGCTTCGGCGCCCCTCTGACACTGTTGTTCTGGCTCATCGCCACGTTGTTGATTCCCATGGTGTGGGCGTTCTGACCGTAAGGAGAGACAACGATATGCGCCTGGAGCCCTCGAAACCGATCGCCTTGACGCTGCTGTTCGGATGCCTCGTTCTGGCCTTGTCGACGCTGTTCGCCGGCGCCACAACCAGCGCACCGCAAGCTCTGATCACGTTCGACCACTATCACGACATCGGTGAAATCGAAGCGTATCTCGAGGCTGCGGCCGCTCGCTTCGACAGCCTCGCGGAGCTCGTAGAGATCGGCCGCAGCCTCGAAGGCCGGCGCATCCTGGCGCTCGAGATCAACAATCCGGAGACGGGCGCGGCGAACGAGAAGCCCGGCTTCTACCTGGACGGCAACATTCACGGCGGCGAGCTCCTCGGCGGTGAGGCCGCATTGCACTTCATCGACACGCTGCTCGGCAGCTACGGCACCGACGAGCGCATCACCGCCATGGTCGACACGACGGCGTTCTACATCGTCCCGATCGTCAATCCCGACGGCCGCGCCATATCGGTGGACACGGTCGAGAACCACCGTTGGAACACGCGCCCGTTCGACGAGGATGGCGACGGACTGGTCGATGAAGACCCGCCGGAGGACGTCGACGGAGACGGGCGCCTGCTGCAGCTCCGCGTGCAGGACCCACGCGGCCGCTGGAAAGTGTCGCCCGACGACCCGCGCGCGATGGTGCGCCGCAGCCGCAGCGATCGCGAGGGGCCCTTTTACCAGATGTTTTCCGAGGGCATCGACAACGACGGCGACGGCGAGCTCAATGAAGACCGGGTCGGCGGCATCGATCTGAATCGAAACTTCCCGGCCAACTGGAGCGCCGCCCAGTTCGGATCGGGACCGTTCCCCTTGTCCGAGCCCGAAACCTGGGCGCTGGTCAACTACATCACGGCCCACGCGAACATTGCGGCGATCCACACCTACCACACGAGCGGCGGGCTCATCCTGCGGTTTCCGACCTTGGCCGATCAGGACTGGGACTTCCCCGCCGCCGACCTCGAGGACTACAGGCAGATCGCCGCCGACGGCGCCGTGCACACCGAGTACGCCAACTACGCCTACGAGAAGCAGCGTATCGTCGACCTGATGAGTCCGGGACACGGCGTGTTCAACGACTGGGCGTCGAAAGAGTTCGGCGTGTACGCGATCACCACGGAGATGTGGCGCAACGGCTTCGGCGAGGGACCGGGCGCACGCTTCGCCTGGAATGACGCGGTGCTCGGAGGCGACGGATTCATCGATTGGAAGCCGGTCGAGAACGAGACGCTGCGCCGCACCGTGCGCGAGCTCATGCCTTCCTCACCCGCCGGGCGCGGTGCAGCCTCGTCTGCCGGCGAGCCCGTCGTCGAGATCGGCGGATGGGATCGCTTTTCCGTATCGAATCCCCCGGAGCACCTCATCGCCGCAGAGCTCTCCCGGAACACGCCGTGGGTGCTCACTTTCGCCGACAAGCTCCCGCGTGTCGATATCGTCGAGGCGACCGTCATGCCGGTGGGTGGCGCCACGGGTCTGTTCGCCATCCAGGCAACCGTCGCCAACGTCGGCTGGATGCCCACCGCCACTGCCCACGCCGTTGAAACGCTGGGCACGGCGCAGCCGGTGGTGGTGGAGGTCACGTTGCACAACGCCGCGCTGCCGTCCGACGTCCCCGGTCGCTCGCCCGGCGGCCGCACGTCCGCCAGCCAGTCGCTCGGCGTTCTCGCCGGGGCGAGAGCAGACCAACCGGCGAAGGTGAACCAGATGTTCTGGAACGCCGAAATCATCGACCCGGCGCTGCCGGCCAGCATCGAGATCGTCGTGCGCTCCCAGAAAGCGGGTGTCGCGCGACGACGGATCGAGTTCCCGCAAGACCACTAGTGCCCCGAATGACAGGTGGCGCCCCAACCTGATGCCGGTTGGCGGCGTCTATCCTGATGGTACGGTCGTGCACTCGCATCCGGATGAGACGTCGAACCATGGAAAACTTGTTGCAAGATGTGCGCTTCGGCGCCCGAGCGTTGCGCGCCAATCCTGGCTTCGCCGCGGTCGCCGTCATCACGCTCGCGCTGGGAATCGGCGCCAATACGGCCATGTTCAGCGTCGTGAACGGCGTCTTGCTGCAGCCACCCGACTTTCCGGATCCCGAGCAGATCGTCATGATCAAGCGGCTCGATCTGGAGGATGGCGAGGTCCGCAGCAATACCACGGCCGCCAACTTCATCGCCTGGCAAGAGCGCGCCGGGTCGTTTAGCTCCATGGCCGTGCTCGGCGGCGATATCGCCGCACTCACCGACAGCGGCGAAACCCGCCGTGTCGCCGGGATCCGTAGCGCCGGCAGCCTGCTCGAAGTGCTCGGCACTCCGGCCCTCTTCGGTCGCACGCTCACCGGCGCCGACGACGCCGGCGGCGAGCGCGTCATCGTGTTGACCTTCGAGTTCTGGCAAAGCCTGTTCGGCGACGATCAGGACATCCTCGGCCGCAGCCTGGTGCTCGACAACCTTCCCTACACGATCGTCGGGGTGATGCCGAAGGGCTTCACTTTCCGTTACTACGCCAGCCTCGACGTCGACTATTGGACAACCTCCGGCTGGACGCCCGAGTATCGGCAGAATCGAACGAATTACGCCCACGAGGTGATGGCGCGGCTCGCCCCCGATGTCACGATCGAGCAAGCCCAACAAGAGATGAACGCGATCGCGGCCGACCTGCGCACCGCGTTTCCGGTGGCCAACCGTAACCACGGCATCATGCTCGTGCCGCTGCAGGAAGACCTGGTGGCCGAGGTCGACTCGCTGCTGATGCTGTTGATGGGCGCCGTTGGCCTCGTGTTGCTCATCGCCACGGTCAACCTCGCCAATCTGCTGCTCGCCCGAGCCAGTTCTCGAACCCAGGAAATGGCTGTTCGACAGGCGATCGGCGCAACTCCCGGGCGACTGGCCCGGCAGGTGCTCACCGAATCGGTCCTCCTCTCGCTCGTCGGCGGCGCTGCGGGAT